>NZ_QUNA01000003.1:0-262952 GCF_003387275.1 Paraburkholderia sp. BL6669N2
TCTTCACTCAAGTAGTTAACATGGGGCTGCCGCGCGGCGATTCCTTGACGCCGCGTATTTCATTGTCGCGCAGGAACAGGAATCAAGAGACCAGTACGACGTTGAGCTGAACTACTTCAAGTGGTTGATGCGCTATGACAGCCGCAATCTCAAAGCACTTGCGCACTATCGCGGAAGAAGCTCAGGACGCGAAAATCCAGATTACCGATACACCGATCGATCGGACCCGAACGAAAACGATCTGTGGGTATCAGTCCAGTTGATGGGCATGGTCGGCTTCCACAGGGGGCGCATTCGATTCGACGTGCACCCTCGCCTAGTCCCACAAATCCGTGACCCAAAAAAATCCCACTGGTTGAGCTTGCGTATATCGACGGCTTTCACACGCAGCCTAGCGCGCGCGATCTATGACCAAGTCCTTCCTAGTGTCCAAATGGCCGAACGGAATGGGTACCGCTGGAAGACATGCGCAACTGGCCCGGCAAAATGGGAGCGAACGCCGCCATCTTCAAATACTTCAAGCGCGACTGGCTAGAACCCGCCGTGCGTGAAATAAATGAGGTGTCGGACATCGAACTGTCCTATGAGACTAGGACCGAGTCCAGCACGTCGAAGAAAATCGACCGCATAAGGTTCCTGCTGAAGCGCAAGGATACCGCGACGCTGCGCTGGCCAGCTTGGCTGACGCCAGCCACTTGTACAAAATTCTCAAAGAAGAATTCAACCTGTCTACCAATCAGTTCAGCGAGATTTCCGAGAACCGCGAAGTCTGGACCGATGCACACATCCAGCAGGCCGTCGAATACACGCGATTCAAACTCAATCGTGACAGATAAAAAGAAGTCCCGCCGGCTACCTGATGCGAGCCCTACGCGATAACTGGAATGTCTGAAGCCGAGCGGAAGATGGTCGAGGTTCAGGCGAAGCTACTTACCGAAGAAACTGCGCGGATGTCATAAAAACCGAAATCCAGAGTTCGGTTGCACGCAGCATCGCTTCGCGCGAAGAAGAAGTCCGAGCACGTATGAACGAGGAGTCGCGTAAGGGCCGCGAACACTTCAACGCGGCGGACGCCAAAACCCGCAAGGAACTGGTCCGCGCATGGGTTGCGTCGCGGGAGGGCAAGCTGATGCTGCGTCGTATGAAGCTCGAGGCCGCGACTGTAGCGGAAGAGGATGTCGTCGCGAATACGGAACTGGTTTGGTACTTGGGGCAATTCGTATTCGGGCGCATGAATTCGTCTCGCGCATCGGCGTGAGTCTCAGCATGAGCACCTGCGTGTTTCTAAGCGGTTCACTGTCGCGAGCTTTTTGAATCACCGGCGGCCTTGGGAATGTCCGCGTCGGATGAACTTTGAGCCACCGCGCCTATCGAGCTTTGAGCCGGGGTGGAGACGGCCTAAAGAAGGACCGGTTGTGGATAAGTGTATGGGTTTGCGGAGTGGTTGTCCTCCTTCGTATGAGGTTGTATTGAGGAGTGGAAGCCGCCTCTGGCTACACGAACCTGTCCGCATTTTTGTGTGCGAGGCGGTTAGCGGAGTTACCCGCGTGCGTTGGTAAAACGCTCACCAAACAGAATAGCGAACTGGTTCATGGCGGAGGACCAGTCGAATGCCGCCCGTACAGACTTCGCCAGCACGTTGCGCAATGCCAGCCACAGTAGCTTGATGGCGGCCTCGTCGTTGGGAAGTGGCCGCGGGTCTTGTCGATTTCATCCGTGGTGTAGACGACACGGCGTATGTCGGGCGGAAACACGAAGAACGTGTGTGACGTTCTCCCAGGCCCGTCGCCACGACTGCACGATGGTCGGATACTTCGCGCCCCATGGCCCTTCGGCAAAGGCCTCCAGGGCCTGCTGCGCGGCCTGTTCGTTCGCGGCGGCATAGACGGACGCAGCGCTGCGGCGACGCCTTTGCGGTCCTTGTAGCTGGCGTATTCCAGGCTGTTGCGGATCAGGTGCACGATGCAGGTCTGCACGGCCGTGCGCGGGTACGCCGTGCCGATCGCCGCGGTCAGCCCCTTCAGGCCGTCGACCACCGCGATCAGGATGTCCTGGCAGCCCGGGTCTTCAGTTCATTGAACACCTTCAGCCAGAACTTCGCACCTTCGGTCTGCTCGATCCACAGGCCGGGCACGTCGCGCGCTGACCGTCGGCCTGAATGCCCAGCGCCAGATACACCGCCTTATTGCTCACCACACCGTCGCCACGGATCTTCACGCGCAGCGCGTCGAAGACACCCACCGGATACATCGGCTCAAGTGGACGGCTTTGCCAGGCAAGCGTTTCGGCCATCACCTCATCGGTGACCGAACTGATGAAGTCGGGCGAGACCTCGGTGCCATAGCTTTCGGCCAGAGAAACGCCTGGATCTCGCGCACGCTCATGCCGCGTGCGTACATGGCAATGATGCGTTCGTCGAAGCCCGTGAAACGGCGGCTCGTGCCAGGGAATGCAGGATCGGCTTCGAAGCGGCCTCACGGTCGCGCGCAGATCGACCCGCACGGGGCCACGCTCGGTGATGAGTGTCTTGCCGCTGGCGCCGTTGCGTTCATTGGTCTGCTCAGCAGGCTTGGGCTGGCCGGGCCGGTAGCCCAGATGCATGTTCATTTCGGCGCCCATCGCGCGTTCGATGGAGCGCCTTGTTGAACGCCAGCATCAGGTCCTGGAACCTCGGCGGGCGTCATCGGACCCTTCACCAGTTCATCCAGCAGCGCTTCAGGCAGTTCAGGCAGCGGCCCGCGGCCGCTGCCTGAGACGCGACGGTGCGTTTCTTTTCATCGGCATATCCATGACCTTGCTCCCTCATGATATGCCCCGCCCACGAAATTACGGATAGGTCCTGATCTCGTCGACGAACCGGCTATGAAGATAAGTGCCTTCATGGACCGGCCGACCGGTGTGCGTCGAGCTTGGGTCGACCGCCACCTTCATAGAACACACCACGTAAATCGACGTGGCACAAAAGAATGTCGAGTGCGCAGGGAGTTTTGGTTGTCCGCGAATTCCTTCGATAGTCGACCCCAACGCAGAAAGAAGCGGGTGTGCCATTCAGCCCACGGCTGGATTCACGTGAGCCGAACGCAAGGTCGTCCGGACTTCAGTCATCGTCGATTAACGATTCCCGGCGGAAAATGCCCTCGTCGAACTGCGAAGCTGTTGTTACGTCCGAGCTTTGCAGACCCTTTGCGCGCGTTGCCGCATTCGCGCAGAGCATCGAGACGTCGCTAGAGTTCCTTTTTGCAATAATTGACAATATCGATGTAAATCGAAAGTTCATGCCGGGGATATTACCGTTTGGCAATAAAGACCGTGAGCCGGCTCACGTCCTAGGCGCCAGAGCGGGACCTCCTGAACGAAAACCTTCGACCTGTTGTGGCTCCGTCGCGTCATTGGATGTCGGCGGCCGTCGATTTCAAGAGGTGAAAGGCAGGGCTTTTTTGTGAAGCTTTCGACATTAAGGCCGTTAGCCGGCTCCCCCCCAAATCGTAGCCAAGTGATACGTCTATAAAGCGCTCGAAATTCGCGTCTCTTTTGCATGATTTCCTTCCTGCCCGACGCTGATTCAATTGAGTCGGCACAAATGATCGACCGTCATCTTTATTCCGCATAAAAAACAGATAGCGCTCTCGACAGCGCCAGGTGGAATATTCCGAAGAGGACCCAGAGGGAATCATCTTCGATATGGGCGCGCGTAGACAGCGTCAAGCAGCCGCGGCCGGTCAGCGACAACTATTTTGGCCGGTCAACGGGTGTAGTTGTCGATGGCTAATTCATAGTTGTCGCGCCTCCATCGTATTGTCGTCGGGTAGTTGTCGCCGGCGCGCGCTCTGTTGTCGCTGGCCTTTTCGACGGCGGATAAGCTTTCCACATTCAGTTCGAAGATCGTCGAAGTGATGCACGAGCCGGTCGATGGGCGCGACCGTCATGCCGGGGTCAGGGAACACGTCATTCCAGCCCGAGAACGGTTGATTGGCCGTTATCAGAAGACTTTTACGCTCGTACCTCTCGGCAATCAGTTTCGAAACAGCACGCTGGTCTCGGCCTGGTCCTTGCGCGCGTATGACAGGTCATCAAGGACGATGAGATCGAAGCGGTCGAGCTTGGCCAGCGCAGAAGGCAACTGCAGGCTCTGGCGTGCCGCCTGCAGCTTCTTGGACGAGTTTCGCTGGTGCGCGTGAACAGCACGCGGTATCCGACGTCGATCAGGGCCGTGCCCGATGGCCGAACCTAGATGGCTTTTCCCGGACCCCAGGCGAACCTGCAACACACTGCCCATCAATCATTGCGACGATGTCGTTGTCCGCTATCCGTTTCACCCGCGCTTCGGCGAGCGCGTTAATGTCATTGGAATGAATCGCTATCGAGGCGAGTCGTACCTGATCATCATGCAACCCGATGGCAACTCGCGCTCATCTTCCGCCGTGGATGACCGGCGAAGCAGCAACTCGCAATGTTCTATCGTTGTGCAAGCCGGAATTACCGCATCGGGGCGTTGATCGAACTTCAACGCCTGGTCAGCGCCGCTTATCTTCTTCAGTGTTGTCAACGCACAGGGGATACGTGTGATGCCGCAACAGTTGATGGTGCAGCACGATCTGTTCGAGGGGAGCAGCGAGGAAGGACCTCGCCCGCAGAGGTGGTTAGCGGACGTAGTGGCGCAGTTGACACTGTTGATGCAGTCGGTGATCGATGCAATCGAGTGGAGGTGCGCGATGAACAAGATCCGCGCTGAGCATCTCTCCGCGCCTCGCCTATGTTATCGTTCGTCAGTCGACCGTGGACCAAGTGCAGCATAATCGTGAGAGCCAGTTACGTCAGTATGGACTCGCCGATCGTGCCCGCGTGCTCGGCTGGCCTGAGGTGACGTCATCGATGACGACCTGGGGCCGCCTCGGGCTCGGGTATCCATCGGGCCCGGCTTCGAGCGCTTGCTGGCCGCCCTTTGGGAGCGGCGCGGTGGCGCAGTATTTCTGTATCGAAGCGTCCCGGCTCGCGCGCAACGGGCGTGACTGCACACGTTGCCTCGAATTCTGTCGGCTTCGTCGGAACCGATCCTGGTGGATGAAGATGGTGTATATGATCCGCGCGAGCCTAACGACCGCCTGCTGCTGGCATGAAGGGCACGTTATCCGAGATGGAACTCTCGACGTTTCGTCAACGCTCCAAGCCGCGCTGGATCAGAAGGCCAAGCGCGGGGGAGTTGTTCATGACCGCACCGATTGGCTACATGCGTGTTTCCGAACAACCGCATCGAGAAGGATCCGGATCTACGTATTCGTGAAGCGCTCGATCTGGTGTTTCGGAAGTTTTCGCGAGTTTTGGTAGTTGAGGCAGGTTTTAATCTGGTTTCGACAGGAGCGCATTGAGCTACCGGCGGCAAGCTATGGCCCGGAGGGCCGTTATATTGTCTGGAAACTACCGGTCTATAACACCCTGTGGCAATGTCCTGACGAATCCCAACCTACGGCGGGGCATACGCATTCGGCAAGACCAAAGACGATTGTGCGCATTGAGAGCGGTCGCAAGCGGCTGTACAGCGGCACCCACGTCAATCGCGAAGAAATGGCAGGTCTTGATCGTCGAACACCACGCGGGATACATTAGCTGGGACGAGTACGAGGAGCAATCGCAAATTGATCACCGACAACGCCAACATGAAGGGCAACATGGTTCGGGGGTGCGGTCAAACGCGGCGGTTTTGCTGTTGGCCGGTCTCATCCGCTGCGGCCATTGCGGTCGCAAACTGCACGTCGCGTATTCAGGCACCAAGGGCGACCATCGGCCCGCTATAAGCTGTCAGGGCAGCATGATCAATCATGGCGGCCCACCGCTGCATCTCGTTCGGTGCGGTGCGCGTAGACCAACGCGTCGCTGAGGGAAGTTCTACACCGACTTGAACCATTGGGCATTCGCGCATCGCTGGACGCCATTGAGCGCAAGCGCCTGAGTGAGGATGAGCGAGTCCGGCACAAGGAACTGGCGCTCGAACAGGCACGTTATGAAGCTGCTCGGGCGCGTCGGCAGTACGATGCGATCGATCCCGATAACCGGCTGGTAGCCTCCGAGCTTGAGCGTCGGTGGAACGACGCGTTGGCAAACACAAGCGCAGCGGCAGTGCGAACTGGATGCGCTGCGCGAGCAGCCTGCAGACTCACTCAGCGCCACCGCGCGCGACGAGCTCATGAGATTAGGAACTGACCTGCCCAGGTTGTGGAATCACCCTGCCAGTGCCATCGAGATCAAGAAACGTATCTTGCGCACCGTGCTCAAAGAGATTGTCGTCACCAAGCAGGACCACACCATCCGGGCGCTCCTACACTGGCAAGGGGGCGATCACACCGAGCTCGAATTTGAAACGAACCGGACCGGTCAACATCGCTGGGCCACTGACGTCGAAACGATCGACATCGTTCGAGCCTTGGCGAGAACGCTTGCAGACCAAGGCATCGCTGCTGTCGTTAATCGTTTAGGCAAACGCACGGCGAAAGGGCTTTCATGGACAGCGGCGCGAATTTGTATCTTGCGCAAAGACCATGCGATAGCCGCTTATCGCGAGGGAGAGCGGCAAGAGCGCAATGAGCTGAATGTGACGGAAGTCGCGGCGCTATTAGGCATCAGTACACCGACCGTCTTCCGGCTGATCCGCATCAAGCGATTGCCTGCCACGCAGGCGTGTCTTGGCGCACCGTGGATTTTACGGCGCGTCGATGTCGAAACGTTTATCACAGCAAGAAGTGCCATCGAGGGTCCGCAATCAGCTGACCCGAATCAACTATCCATTGATCTTCAATAACATAGGGAGGTGAGCATTATGTCTCGTGTCCGGGTGGCCCGAACAGAAGGACCGTGGCGCCTTTCTCCAGCCATGACTCGCCAGTGGCCAGCGCCGTGACATGGGCCTTCGACACCATTGGCACGGCGCTGAAGTCGAAGGTGGCGAGCGTCTTGGTCGGGTCCATCTGCGACTCGGTGCGGTGCCGCTCGATGCGTCGTTTGGCGCGCTCAGCCAGCTCGTGCTCAAGCAGTGCGCCAAGCAGTCGCGTGGCCTGCCAGCCTTCCTTATCCGAGCGCTCGGCGAACTCGGGCCACAACCTGCCGATCGTTGGCAAGCGCAGCTCGTTGAGCATCAGGGCCAGGCGGCCACCATCATGTGCGGGCGCGTTCATGCTGCCATCTCCTCGAGCAGTTCGTCATAGACGGCAACGGGCGGCATCTGAACCTCCACCTCAGGACACGAGGCCTCACGGGGTGCGTACTGCTCACGCAGCGCCTTGAGATCGGGCAGCTTGCCGGCTTCCAGCAATACGTCAAGCTGTCCGGCCAGTACGGCCTCCACGCCGTGCAGGCCGGCGAGTTCAAGCAGGCCAACCATCGTCTTGCATGCTTCGCGTTGCGACAGGCGGGCGTCGAGTTGTTCCCAGGTCCGGCGGTAGGCCTCGCGCGGGAACAGTGCGTCACGAAACGCGAGCCCCTTGAATGCCTGCGGTTTGCGCTTCAGGGAGCCAATGAAGTGGCGGTAATCAAGCGCGTGACGGTTGTCGTGGGCACGGGAGCCCCGTGCGGTGCTGTGCACCAGCACGCCAGACAGGTAGCAGTCGAGCCGGTCGCCGTAGACGCGCACCTTTAGCCGGTGACCAATCAGGCGCGACGGCGCACTGTAGAGGATGCCGCGCACCGTGAACGTGCTGCAGCGGGTCACAGGAGCCTCCTCCTCGACGAAGTCGGTGGTACGGTACTCCGGCAGATCCTGAAGCTGCTGGCGCTCGATACGGAACGCGGCTGCGTTGCGCCGGTTTCGACGCATCACCTGCTCGCGGATGAATTCATCGTAGGCGGCACGATCAGCGAAGTCGCGATGGCCACGAAGCATCAAGGCCTGATCGACCGCATCCTTCAGATACCGGTGCGAGGATTCGACACTCCCGTTCTCATGACCCAGACCGCGATTGTTGCGCGTGCCCTGCATGTCGTAGTGATCGAGCAGCGCCTTGTAACGGGTCGTGAAGTCCTCCTTCTCGCTCAGGTTCTTGAAGGCGGCCGACAGGCTGTCGGTGCGATGCTCGCGCGGGCAACCTCCCGCCTGCCACAGGGCGTTCTGCAATCCGGTTGCGAGGGCCTCGAAACTCTCACCGCCCTCCACCACGCAGGCGTACTCCCAGCGTGAGAACGCCAGCACGAAGTGATACAGCCGGTGCTCGAACGGTGCGCCGCCAATCGTCACGCACAGCTTGCTCATATCGGTGAAGTCCGACAGCCCGCGCACGCCGGGCTGATGCTCCTGGGGGAAGAAGATCTCCTGACTGGGGCCTTCAAGTGCCCGCCATTGATGAATGCGCCGCTCCAGCGTGCGGCGCATGCCGTCGGGATAGCGCTCCGGGTGATCCTCCTGCAGCTTGCGCAGGATTGTGATGCCCATCAGATGGGGGGCGTTACGCAGTAGCGGCATGATCTCGCTGTCCCAAACATCGGCGAACGGGTCGGGACGGGTGCGCCAGGACCGCCGGGGCTTCTGGGATGGCAGAGTCGCGTCACGCTCGATGCGGCGTGCGCTACGCACGCTTATTCCAGCCTTGGCGGCCGCGACTTCCTGCGGATGGTGTTTGCGCTTGTTCATGTAAAGGCGAACCTGTTGGTCGGTAATGCGGGTTCCAGACATGAGCTGATCGCTTCTTCTTTAGGAATCGATCAGCCATCCTATTGCCCCGCCGACGCGGCGCCGCCGGTGGTTCGTCGTCTCCGGCGGCTACGCCGCCTGCGACCCCTCACCACCGGCCAAACCAATCGTCAACGACCGGCCGAGATAATTGTCGCCGCCCACGCGCGTCTGCGCACTGAAGCGAATCACTGGAAGCTATTCGCCTTCTTTCTGCTCTTCGTTGCCGGTGGGGCGGTGTACACCCGGAATCCGCCGCCGTCCGTGGTTAAAGCTTACGGTGTGTCTTCCGACGCTAACGGCCATGCGGTTGTCAGACAGTTGACGGCCTATAAGCCGGATGACCAGGCGATCCGTACCGCGTTGAAAGAGACAGTAGAGAGCTGGTTCACGATTGAGCCAGTACTGACAGACGATATCCAGGCTTCGCGTATGGCGCGAAACATCAATGCCGTCAAGGCCATGATGGTCGGCAATGCGCGTAACCAGTTCGCCGACTGGATCAAGGCCGACGCTCCGTTTCAGGCTATCACGCTCAACCCCAAGCTCGTGCGGGAGCCACGCGTCTTCAACGTCGCATTGCTTGAGGACTCGACGGCGGTCGTTGAGTTCACAACCAGCACGACGCAATCACCAACGGACAAGCCGGTCGTGCAGAAATACGCGCTGACTTTCCGCTATCAGATCGTCCCGCCCACTGCCGAAGACGCTCTCGGCCGCAATCCGTTCGGGCTCTTCTATCCGTTGTTCTCCATGCAGAAGACCCAATGATGAACGCCAGCCGAACGCTTGTCTCACTGGTGGCCGCCGCGCTGTGCCTTGGCGCTATGTGTCAGTCCGCCAGTGCCGCGAGAAAAAGCGGCGCGCCGTCGGGTGCGTCGTTCGATATCGCGAACGCCATGAGCGATCCGATGAGCCCAGTTAATCCCTACAACGCTGGCACCGATCCGGTCACGATGCCCGGTGATGCGCGTATGGCGGTGTTCCCGTACAGCCGGGATCAGATCTACCGGATCATGACCGCGCCGTTGAAGAACACGACCATCGAACTCGCGCCCGGTGAGCGGCTGACCACGGACCCAGCGATGGGCGACTCGGTGCAATGGATCGTCGACACCGACGGAGGCAACCATGTATTCGTGAAGCCGATCAAACCCGGCCTCGTCAACACGTTGCACCTGACGACGAACCTGCGCGAATACGATATGACGCTTGTCTCGTCGCCGATGGGCGGATTGTTCTATCAGACCGTCCGCTTCAATTACCCGGGCTCCTTGATGGCAAAGGTGCGTGCGCGCGAAGAGGCCGGCTATGAGTCACGTGACGGACAAAGCTCAACTAACGATTCCGGTCCCATTGGCGTGTCTCCGGACAAGCTGAACTTCGATTACACCGTTTCTGGCTCCGCGTCGTTTCGGCCTGAAACAGTGTTTGACGATGGCAAGTCTGTCTGGCTGCGCCTGCCAGCCGACGCCCCGTTTTGCGTTCCGATCGTGAAGGATCACGGTGATGTCGTCAGCCCGAACTTCATCCGCCGCGGGCAATACATCGTCATTCAGGAAATGGCGAAGGAAATCGTGCTGCGCGCGCCGAACGAGGAAGTGACCATCAAGCGCGGGCGTCCGGGCCTGTTCGGATTTTGAGCTGAGTTATGGCCAACCAGAACGGACAACCGGATAGCGACCGGGCGACGATCGTGAAGGGCAAGTCGCCGCGCAATGTGCTGATCAGTGCAGGCGTGGTGGTGGCCGTTGTTATCGGCGCGCTCGGCTTCTATTATCAGGTGCAGGAAGGCAACAAGGCCGAGGAGGAAGCGAAACTCCAGAAGAAGGCCAAGCAGGCCGAGATTGTCGACAAGTCGAACAACACCCAGGATCTGAACAAGACCATCGACGACCAGATGGCTGCGGCTCGCCGCCAGGCAGCGTCGGAAGCTCGGGCTGCGGCGCCGCGATCGCAACCGGCCGGAGGCACTGGCGCATCACCGGCGCTGAACGCCGATACGTTTCTCGGCGATCAGCACACGGAGCAGGCGAAGTCGCAGGCCGACTCAGACGCGGTCTTCGCCTCGCCGATATTCCGCGCTGGCCTGAAGGTCAAGGACACCGGCCCCCAGCAGGCACCGCAGATCCCGGGGATCCTCACCCCTGCGCAGGTCGCCGCACAACAGGCCGCGGCGCAGCAGGCGGCAGCCGGCTCGGTAGGTGACCGGGTGGCAGCTGCGCTGTCGGCTGCTGGCGTTGGTGGACAACAGGGTGCGCGCGCCTACTCGAGTCAGAACCACGACGGCGCCTTCATCAGGAATGCCGCGACTCAGTCCGGAGACGGTCAGGACTTCGCGCGTACCGGTTTTGTCGGGCAGGCGCACGGCTGCGTCCTGTCGCCCCCGCATCACATCCCGGTGCTGTCAATCGAAGGGCTGAATTCGGACCGGCCCGGCACGGCTGCGCTGGTCGTCGAAAAGGACGTCTACGACAGCATCCGTGGCGACTGCCTGATGATTCCGAAGGGGAGCATGATTACCGCCCCCTACAGTTCCGACATTCAGCCTGGCCAGGAAAGCATTCTCGTCGCCGCTACCGAGATGCGTCTGCCGAACGGCAAGCACGTGCCGCTGTTCGGCGCGCAGGGCGCCGATGCCGATGGGAAAGCGGGCTTTTCCGGCGACGTCAACAATCACTTCCTGAAGATCTTTGGGACATCGTTCCTCGTCGCGGTCCTGCTGCGCAAGTTTGACGGCGGTGACACCTCCACAACGACGGGGCCGCTTGGCGTCACGCAGGTCGGCAGTACGGCGGGACAGGTCGCTGCGACAACCGCGCAGTCCGTGCTCGACCGCTACAAGAACATCCCGCCGACGATCACCGACGAGCCGGGTGAGCGCCGTTTCATGTTGAAGGTCAATCGCGACATTTACATGGAGCCGTACCGTGATCAGTAAGCGATCTGCTCTTGGCTTGCTGATCGCGGTGTTCCTTCCGGTCGCGCATGCCGCAACGATTGAAGAGGTCATTAGCCCGACCAGCGTTGTGCTCGCCAACGGCACAGCGCGGACAATTGCGGCGATCGATGGCAAGCCGGTGTTCTATTGCGGGCTTCAGGCCTTCGAATCGTGGGCGGCGCACCTCGTTGGTCAGCCGGTCGGGAGCAATCCGGAGACCGGGATCACCGTGGCGGTGGATGCGCGCGGGGTTTCGCTGGCCCGGTTGCTCGTGAGCAAAGGCTGGCTCCAGCCTCCGACGCTTGATGAAGAAGCACAGGCAGCTAGCACGGAGAGACGCGGAGGTTGGGCGTGCGCGGGCGCGGTCGCGCCGTTCGAAATCATGCACAGCAGTGTCGATCCGAAGGTCCTCGCGGGTATCGCGCTGAACGAATCGGGACTCAATGGTCGGGCTTGGCCGTGGACGTTGAATATTGCCGGGCGAGGCTTTTTCTTCAAAACACGCGAAGACGCCTATCGCGTGGTGATGTCGTTGATCGCGCACGGCCGCAGCGACTTCGACGTGGGGATCATGCAAATAAATTGGGGATACCACGCCCGGCGATTCGCCTCGCCGTGGGATGCCCTCGCGCCTGCGACGAGCATTCGCGTTGCTGAAGACATCCTCAACGAGAACTACAGCAAGACGCATTCGGTTGCAAAGGCAATCGCCTACTACCACAGCGCCAATCCGGTTCCGGGCCAGGCGTATCTCGCGCGCTTCGCTCGACACCTCAATCAGATCCAGGCCGGACTATGAAGCACACCGTTTCCCGCATAGCCTTCGCGTGTGCCGCGCTCTCGGTGGCGATCGCGTCGCACGCTGCAAACACCGACCCGTTTGACTTCGATTACGAGATCGCCGGTGGCATTGCCGAGCGCCCCGCGCTCATCTTCAACGATGGATCCAAGACATACATCCAGCCGCGCGCCGGCCAGGTCATCACTGCCGCGGGCGGTCATCAGGAAGGGCCGTATGTTGTCGTCGACGGTACACCCGAAACGATCACGTACACGGTGGCTGGTCGCTCGGCCAGCGCGCGTTGGACCAAAGCAAACGCCTTTATCGGCGCCGGCGCACGCGGACCACTCGCAGCGTTGCGTGACGACCAGCCGGCTGCGTTCGACGGCTTCACGAATCGACTTGTGCTGATCGGCTCGCACGGGTCGCTTGAGCCGGTGCGTGTACTGAACGGCTCGATGCCCGTCGCGACGATCGTCAAGGCGTTGGTACCGCAAGGTTGGACTGGCGCTGCGCAGAAAGATGTGGATCTGACCGAAAGCACTGGTTTCGCTACCCGGGCCGGCGAGAACTGGATGCAGGCACTTGATCGCCTGATGGCGCAAAGCGGCCTCTACGCCGACGTCGATTTCACGGCGCGTCATGTCAGATTGCATCGTGAAGCGCCCAAGTCCGGCGCGCTCAATTACGCGGCTGGCCAGAAACCGCCAGCAGATGCGATCGGGCAAATGGTTGCAGCCAGGGAAGGCGCGGCAGGCGGCTCAGTCGTACCTGCGCCGCAACCCTCAATGCTCGCGCAGTACTTCGGCGCACAGGCGATCCGCGATGGCGACGACACGCACACCCAGATCCGGTTCGCGGCAAAGCCTGCAACCGAACTGACGTTCAGGACGCCGGAGGGTCGGTCGCTGCATCCGAAATGGGACGACGGTGCTCAAGTAGTGACGGTCGAGCGCGCCGGACGCATGCTCGTTTCCGATGGTACGCGCACGGTCCAGGTGGGCCGGTCAGCGGGTACGGTGTACGACTTTGATGCGGCGAGCGCAGCGCATCTTGAGGCGGTGTTCGACCGCGACGGCCAGACGTTCTTCAAGTTCGCCGACTCCGTCGTCCAGGTGCATGTGAGCGACGTCAAACACCTGGGCTCCGGTGAGCAGAAGGGCCGCTACTACATGTTCAACGGCACGGCCGACCAGTTCATCGTGACGGCCGATGGCACCACCGTCAATGTCACGCGCCGTCACGACGTGAAGTATTTCGAGCGTCCCGCTGCGGGCGCTCCGGCGACAGCGTCCGCCACGGCTGCGGTGGCGAAATCATGATGCGCGTGATTCCTGTCCTCGTTGCTGCCGCTCCTGCACTGTGCGGGCCGCTCGCGCACGCTGACTGCCTCGACGACGCTGCCGCGTACCGGCATGTGAGTACGCAGCTTGTCCATGCGATTGCACAGCACGAATCGGGGATGCGTGCGAACGCAGTGAACCTGAACAGCAACGGTACCGAAGACATCGGCCTGATGCAGATCAATTCATCGTGGCTTCCGCGACTCGCGCGTTACGGAATCCACCGTCAGGATCTTTTCAACGCGTGTGTGAACGGCTACGTCGGCACGTGGATTCTTGCATCGAACATCCGGCAGTTTGGGCCTACATGGAAGGCCGTCGGTGCCTATAACGCGGTCTCGACACAGAAGCAGCTGATCTACGCGAACGCCATTTATCGCCGCCTGCAGCGGCTGGGGCAACAACAATGAATGTGACCATCGAACGTAATGACCCGGTGTGCGTAATCACGCGCGTTCTCGCAGTCATGCTCCTGCTGGCCGGACCCGGATGGACGAGCGCGGCGAACGGCCCGGGTCAGTCGCGCGTCGGCGCGCCCGCTGGTGACGGCTGGCAGGTTCTGTCCAGTGTTCCGGCCGCCAATGTGTCCGGCGAGCCGCCCGTTGTCGCTGCCGGCGCTTCGACCTCGCCCCTCACTGCCGCCCCGCCGTCGATGGCCGTGGCACCGGTTGTTTTGCCGACAGCGACAGCGGCTTCCGGCGGTGCGCTGACATTTTCCGTGTCGCCATCGGATCGCAATCTGCGCAACGCCCTCGACCGCTGGTTGCAGACCCAGGGCTGGCAACTCGCGTGGAAGGTCGACGATGACCTGCCGCTCGAATTCAACGCAACGTTTACGGGCGACTTCACGTCAGTGCTTGTTCAGGTCATGAAAGCAACGAACCACATGCGCGTGCCAACCCGCATCTGCCGTCATTCGAACAACGTCATCCGCGTCGTGGCACGCGCGGCCAACTGTCAGGAGTAACCGATGCGCCACGCTTTCATGTTGAGGACTGCCATTGCGGCTACGTGCTCGCTTGTCATCGCAGGCTGCGCTGTCACGCAAGGCGATGTCAACTCGGCCTACGACTCGGCCAACAGCACGGCGAGTGCTGCCATGAATAATCTGCCCGGCTCGATGGCGCTCGTTGAAGATGTGCCCACGGCGTTTCTCGGCGATCGCCTCGTGCCGGTCGCGTATGAAGCGACGCTGCCGGCGACGTTTCGCGAAAAGCGCATCACGATGCCCGCGAACCTCGACATCAACCAGATCGCTAACCTGGTTTCAGCCGCAACGGGGTATTCCGTTCATCTAAGTCCCGATGTCTTCGTGCCGCGGAGCTCGCTCGTGCCGCGCGAGGGTGGATCGTCGGATGGCAAGTCATCGTCGTCACCATCGGGTGGAAACGGCACGAACAACTATGAGAAGCCGGCTTATGCGCAGGTGTTTGACGGCCCGGCGGGCGAGTACCTGACCCGCATGACGGAGGACCTGGGGCTCGACTGGTCGTTCGATGGCTCGACCATCAATATCACGCGCTTTGTGACCCGCATGTACCAGATCGCCGCGATCCCCGGCAAGGTCTCCATCAAGTCCACCATGTCCAAGGGCATGGACACCTCGACGGGCAATCAGGCGAATGGCAGCGGAGGTGGAGGAAGCGGTGACACGGGTTCTTTCTCGGCTCAGACCTCGACGGGCCGTCAGGGTGAGTTCGACCAGATCCAGTCGATCACTGACGCGCTGAACAAGCTGCGCTCGCCGATGGGCCGCGTTAACGTCAACCCGCAGAGCCGTCTCGTCATGGTGCACGACACGCGCGAGGCCGCAGATGCGATGGGCAAGCTGCTCGCGCAGGAAAACGCGGTATCGACGCGTCAGGTGGCGATCCGCGTGCGTACCGTGCAGATTGCGCTCAATCGCGGCACCCAGGCGGGCGCCAATGCCGATGTCGCGTTCAACGCAATCGAGGGCGGTCTCGCCAAGTATGCGATCAGCTTCGTGTCGCCCACGTCGCTGTCGTCCGGTGGCGGCACGCTCGGCATGTCAGTGTTGCGCCCGAATGCGCCGTTCTCCGGCACCAATGCGGTCATCAATGCACTGAACCAGTACGGGCGCACGGTGCAGGACAACACGCAGACCAAGCTCACCCTCAATGGCCTGCCGGTGTCCATCGCTTCGTTCCAGAGCGACGATTACCTGCGATCGACGACGTCCTCCGCAGGTAGCCTGACGGCAACCTCGGGCGGCGTTCCCGGCCTGAACCCGGGCACGGTGACGACAGGCGACTTCGTCAACATCCTGCCGTCCGTGAACGATCACAACCAGATTGTGCTCGCGTACTGGAGCGACAGTTCCAAGCTGAACGGTCCGTTCACCGAGAAGTCGGTCGGCTCTGGCGAGACGCAACAGACCATCCAGCTTGCGCATACCGTGGGCAGCAAGGACGATCAGATCGTCGCACTGGCCGATGGCCAGACGGTTGTGCTGTACGGCGAAATGACCGATCACGCCGACAGCACGACCAATGGTGGCATCGGCGGCATCACGGGTCTGTGGAACAAGGCGAAGACCTTCCAGGTCATCATGCTGACGGCTTCCGTCGTCCCGTCGATGTGAGAGGCCTCATGCACATCACGGATCCACTGCCGCGCGAAAAGAACGCGCGTCTTGTCTTCGGGCTCGAGTGGCGCGCGTACCCGTCGCGGCAGATGCGGGCGGAACGCCGTCGCTATGCCGATGACTTCGGCGCGACGCACTATGTCGAATACAGGATCGGCAAGGACGTCATCGGCGGCTTCTGCGCGCCGGAGATAGCCGAGCTCAAGGGCGCCAAGCTTTACTCGGGCGCCGCGCGCATTGCGCAGCATGACCGCGTTAAGGGCAAGGCGGCTGTGGCCGTCCTGCTGCAGGACGATCAGCGTGTGCACGTCGTGTTCGTGGTACGCGGGGTCGTGCGCAGCGATGAGGTGCTCACTGTACCGCAGGCCCGCGAGAGGAAGCTCACCATCGAGCAGGAATGTCTGAAGCTGAACCTGCCGCTCACGACGCTCGGCTCCGGGCCGGCCGTGGGAGACGTCGACGAGAGCTTCGGCGCCGCTGCGCTGCTTGATGCGCGCAGAAGCGCGCGCATTGGCAAGGTGCCCGCCAGCGTTCCTTCCATTGTGCCCATCGTGGTTATTGGTGCGGCGCTGATCTTCGGCGGCATCCAACTGGTCGACATCCTCAATCCGCCGCCGCCGCCGGCGCCGCGCGAGCCGTCGTTCGAGGAGAAGTATGCCTCGCAGGTGCGTCAGACGTTCGCCGCAAAGATGCCGCGCGCGAATCTGCTTGCGCCCGCGCTGCTTGCGACGCTCGGCAACAGCGAAACGGTCGTTGCAGGCTTCGTGTTCGAGAAGGCGGTGTGCGGCACACAGGGCTCTTGCGCACTGACGCTGCGCCGGTATGGCGGCAGCTTCGACGATCTTCGTCAGGCGGCCCCTGAGTCGATGCGCCCGCTGCATTTTGATGCGGACGGTCTGCATGCCGGGGCTCGCGGTCCTCAGGTTCCCGCAGTCGCGTTCGTGGCTGAAAAAGACCAAGGCAACTGGCCTACAGAGCAGGGACTGATCGACGCCTTGCAGACACCGCCGCAAAAGCTTTCCGCAAAGCCGTTCGAACTCGACAGCTACGGCTACACCGTGCACATCGAGCCTCCGAAGCCACTTCTTGCGGTTCCGATGGGTGCCAACGATTCCCGCCCGGCGCAGATGATCCGCGTGGGCGAATGGACCATCAGCGGATACCGGTGGCAATCGCCGTTGCTGGCGAGGCTGCCGTCGAACATGACACTGGACACGATGACCGTTGAGCTGAAGCTCGGAGAGGCTGGCGCGAATACATCGCAAAACGGCGGGACGGTCATCCAGAACGGCATCCATTTCACAGCCAGGGGCAAATACTATGTTCTCAACTAAAGTCCCGTCGGCGCTTGCGTGCGCATTGATGATTGGTTCGGTCGCCGTCCATGCCCAGCCGAAGCCGAAGGCGATGCATCCACAGGCGGTCGGTTCACATGTGCCGTCGGCAGACCTCGACCTGAGCACGGAATCTCCGGTGGCCGATGCAGCTGCCCATACGAGCGTGGCCTCGCAGCCTGCAGTCTCTCAGTCCGCAGCGTCACAGTCCGCGACCGCCACGCCTGTGTCCGCTGGGCCTGCGTCGGCAACGGTGCCGGCAGAGTCCCGCCTTTCCATCGAGGATGTGGACCGGATCGCGCGTTCGTCCATCGCGCGGCAACTGGCGGGCAACGGGAGTGCGCTGCCCGGTGGTGTGGCTCTGAATGGCGCCGCTCCGGCGGCGGCGCCCGCCAATGCTCCTGCACCTCCCGTAAATAGCAAACCGGCGCCTGTTCGTTCGCGCGCAGAGCCCGTGCGATTCGTTGGCGCCTTCAGCGACGTGAGCGGGCAGTCCGTGCTCTACGAGTATCGCAATGCATCGTATCCCGCACACGTTGGCGCCAGGCTTCTTAACGGTTGGACAGTGAAGCGCGTCGACGGCTTCGTGGTGACCGTTGCTGACGGGGCGGGAAAGGGCGCGCGTACATGGACCGAAACGATCAGTGGCGGCACCCCCGCGCAGGACGCCCAGCAATCGGGGGCGAGCGGGCTGGCGGTTGGAGGGTTGCCGGATCTGTCGGGCCCGCTGCCGCCGTCGTTGCCTATTTCCGCTGTTGCTCGCTAACAAGGGACGCTGACCATGAGTATGTTTTCTGGAATCGAAAAGAACGAGCCGTCCACTGGCGGCATCTTCGGGCGTTTGCGCGCGTTTCGGGCGGGTTTCTCGGAGGACTCGGCGTCGTCCATGCCGATCGCCGGGGCGGGGGCCGCGACACCAGACGTGGCGGACCGCGAGCCGCGCTTCGCGAGTAAGGCCATGAAGGTGAAAGCCGAACCGGTGGAAGCGAAGCCGGGGCAACCGATGACGCTCGGTATGCGCTTGCGGATGGCCGACATTAGTGACGTCGACGCGCACGAGGACGGCGATCCGGATACCTTGCGTTCAGCGGACGCCCAGATGTTCGGCCAGCATGGGAACGAACTCCCAGCGAGAGCAGACGAGCGACCAGTAGATGATGGCAACGCGAGATTCTCTGCCACTGCTGCTGACGCGGCGCCCGCAACGTCCACGAACGACATCGAGGCAACGGTTGAAGTCGCCGCCGAGGATGCGCGTCGTCCAGCTTATCCGGAGGCTGACCTGCGCGCGAAGCCGGAACTGCCCGAACTGGATGATGGCAATGCATCCGCACCGCTGGCAGACGAGGTGCACGAAATTCATGCGCATGCCGAGCCGGTAGTGCAGCAGGAACCGGAATTGATCCCGGTTGGCCTGCCGCAACTGCCGTCGGCCGAAGCGCTCGCATTCAAGCGTATCCTGAGCGAGCGCGGCGCCGATGCAACGTTGCGCATCACCGATGCGGCTCGCCGTGAGTTCGTGGCGGTGGAAGTGCAGGCCGGTATGGCGATCGTCGTGACGACCCAGGCGTTCCACGAGTCGGCGCTGTACCCGACGTACCTGAAGGATCTCGAACGCGCCGATATCAAGGTACATGAAGAGATGATCGCGAGCGAGGCAGTCATCTCCGCGATCTACGGGCGCGAGCGCAATCGCTCCGCGGCCATCGTCCCGGAAACGTCGCGCGCAATTGGCACGTTTCGCGATGTGGCGGAGGCCGCACATGAATATGGTGCCGGCGACATCCACTACGAGTACCGCGACTTTAACGACGACGTCGAAGTGCGTTTTCGCGTGAACGGTGACCTTTACACCTATCGCAAACTGTCCAAGTCGCTGGTGCGCCGCGCCCTGTCCGCGTCCTATCAGGATCTCGTTGCACGCAACACGAATTCGGGCGAGACATTCCAGCCGAGCGCGCCGCAGTCGGCCATGATCCCGCTCGTTGTGCACACGGACATCCTTAACGTCCGCTGGCAGAGCTCGCCGCTCGTCGGCGGCTTCGACGTTGCGCTGCGCCTGCTCGACGGCAACTTCCGCAATCTCAAGCTGCTGATGCCGGACCAGATGGGTCTCACACGCAGCCAGTTGAAGATCCTTGACTCGTTATGCAACGTGAGTGGCGGGGTATCGATTTTCACCGGTGAAACCGGGTCAGCGAAATCGACACTGCTGCGCGCGCTTTCCTACATGCTGTCGTCGCGCGACCTGCGCAAGCAGTATGTCGTGAGCGAACCATCGGAGTACCCGCATCCGTGGCTGTCGGAAATTTCGATACCGCGCCGGCCGGACGAGTCGGACGAGGACGCGAGTCGCAAAGGGGCAGAGGTCATTCGCACACTGATGCGGATGGACCCGGATGACCTGACCGTCAATGAGATCCGCGACCGCGTGATGGCGGCTCTCGTCGCGGAGCTGGCACTGACCGGTCACCCGGTTCGAACAACCCTGCACGCGGACAGTGCGATCGGCGCATTCATGCGGCTCGCAGGCGGCCGTCTGCAGTTGCCGATGGACGAAATGTCCTCTGAGAAGTTCGTCAACGCCGTCGCCAACCAGAAGCTGATTCCGCTGCTGTGCCCGCATTGCAAGGTTCCCGCGCGTGACGTGCTGAGCGCAACGCAGGTCGACACGCTCGAGAAGAAGTTCGGGCTCGATACGTCGACGATGGCATGTCGCGATGAAGCCGGTTGCGAGCACTGCCGCCTGAAGGGCCTTTTCACCCGCGCGGGCAAGGTCGCCGCCGGTACCAAAGGGCAGACGCTTGCGATGGAGATCTTCCGGCCGACGCTGGAATTCCTCGACCTCGTGGCGGTACGCGACTGGCGCGGCGCGGAGAGGGTATGGCGGTCGACGCGCGTGTCCGGATTTGGCGATGAAGACATGACGGGCAAGACGATCTATGAGCACGCGCTTTACAAGGCGTCGCAAGGGATCATCGACCCGCGCTTCATCGATACGACGATGCGCTCGTTCGACGAATACAAGGTTTTCGCAGACCGTGACGGGAGGATGCCGTCGTGATCAAGGGACTCGTCTACACAGTCTTCATGATGCTGCCGCAGAAAGAACGCATGCGCGTGGCGATCTGGCGTTTCAGCAAACTGCGCGAGGGCTTCTATCGCGAAACGCGGCTTGATGTGGCCGCGAAAGGTCTGCGCAATCGGGAGACGCTGCACGAGCGGCTGACGACGCTGGAGAAGCGCCACCGCAATCGCAAGGGACTGGCGTGGCCGATCTTCCATGCTATCGCCAAACGGATGGTGGCGGGGGACAACTTCGCGAACGCGATGAGGCCGTACATCCCGACCGACGAATACGCGCTGCTGGAAATCGCCGGTGCATCGACGCAACAGGATGCTGCGATCCGTGGCCTCGAACTCGCGGAGATGGCGGCGAACGCGAAAGCGGTACTGGCCACAACGACATCGCTGCAGATGGCCTACCCGGCGCTGCTGATCGTCTACATGTACCTGTACGCGATGCTGTTCGGCGGCACGATCTTTCCGGCCGTTGAAGATACGAGGCCGGTTTCAGAGTGGTCCCCGTTTGCGCAGGTGCTTTATGCGTTCGACAGCTTTGCGTACCACTACTGGTGGCTCAGCGGTTCGATCGTCGGCGGACTTGTCTTCGGATATTTTCATTCGCTCAAGCGCTGGACTGGGCACCTACGAAACAAGGTCGATTCGATGCCGTTGATGTGGCGCAACCGGCGCGATCTGCGCGCCGCTTTGCTGATCGTCTCGCTTGCGGGCCTCTTCGACTCGAACCTCACGCTGCGCGCGTCCCTCGACCGGCTCACGAAGACGGCAGATCCGTGGCTCAAATGGCATCTGAACCGGATGGGCCGCAGGCTCACCCAGCGTCCGGACCAGACGATGCGCGCACTCGACACCGGCATCTTTTCCGAAACGGTGATGGACACCATTGCGGACGCGGCCGGTCGTGACCAGTTCGTGCAGGCGATCAAGTCGCTCGGTCGCAACTCACTGGATCGCGTGGTCGCGACGGTCCGCCGTAACGCCCGCATCACGCACTACGTGCTGCTCGGCTTTGCAGTCTCACTCTTTTTCGTTTTCGGCATCGGGTCGTACGTTGCGACTGGTGCTGTCAGCTTCGATTCGTCATCGTCGGCTGGTGCCAATTACTGAGGAATAAATGAACATGAACAACACGATACCAAAGGCAAGCGCTTCTACCGCGGCGATCTTATCGGCCTCAGCAGAGCGTAAATCGTCACTGACGCGGATGGGCCGCCGCCGCCGGCAGTCGGGCGAACTGTCGCTGATCGAGGGAGCGGCCGTGATGGCTGGCGCGGCGCTGCTCGCGCTTGTCGTCTATCAGGGCCGTTCATTCGTGATGGATCGTATCCACGCCCATCAGTTTAAGAGCGAAGCGCAGCTTATTCGCAGCGGCATCCAGGACGCCACCTCGAGCGACGTCGATTTCTCAAGCGAGACGCAGCAGACGCTTGCGAAGAACCATGCATTTGACTCGGCGAATTCGCGCGTCAACACGTCCACCGGCGCGCTTACGGGGATTTTTGGCGGTGCGGTGACCGCGGTGCCGGGAACGATCGCGTCGACTGATGACGCCATGGTCGTGACGTATCCGGTGCCGAGTACGGTGTGCTCCCTGTCGATCGGTGCTGTCGCTGGGGCTTATGCGAAAGTCACCGTCAATGGGACAACCGTGTACGACCCGAACACGCCGTTCAGCGGTGCGACTGCAGGTACCGCATGCGCTTCGGCGGGTGCGACCGCCAGCATCGGCATGTACGCCACGCACAATAACTAAGGAAGCCGGGGCATGTTCAGCATCGTTGAGATGGTGGTTGTGCTGGTCGCTGCGGCATTGATGACGGTCGTAGGTATCAAGGAGGACGCAGCGAAGCGGCGCAACCAGGTGCTGGCGGCCGAAGGGCAGAACGAGGCGGTCATCAACGCGGCGCTTGGTAACTGGGTGACGAAAAACTACGCGACGCTCACGCAGAACGGTCCGGTTGCAGTGGTGCCTGCGACGGAGCTGCCCACGCTCAACGATCTGTTCACGCAGGGCAACCTTCAGCAACCGCACGCGAATGGTCCGTTCTGGGGCGGGGTGTACGTCATCAGTATGAGCGTCGGACCGTCGACGTGTTCCGTGAGTGCAGGGGACTGCCATGTCACCTACGTGCTGTACCCGTCAAAGCCGGTGACGCGTGGCGGTAATCCCGATGTGATCGGCGCATCCATCATCGCGCAGGCTGGAGGCAACGCGTTCGGCTTTTCGAAGACGCAAAACTCCGGAACCGTTACGGGCATCAACGGTGCATGGAATGCGACCAATCCGCTGGCGGGCAACCCGGCTGCGGTAGTCCTCGCTACGAACGGCCCGACGTCTGATGGTAACTCGGTCTACATCCGGCGAGACGGCGCGCTGACGTGGACCGGTGATCAGAACGTCAATCACGTCAGCCTTCACAACGTCCATAACCTCGACGCGGAAGGCACTATCAGTGCGGCGAACATCGGCGCGACTGCTGCAATCGCGGCGAGCGGGGCGGTGTCCGCCGGTTCGACGGTCAGCGCTGGTACGACCGTCTCCACCGGAAACGTGGGCTGGCCGCGAGTAGCCTGCCCGAAGATAAGCGCGATGACAGGCGCGAGCGACAACTCGGGCCTGATGCTGTCGTGTCAGAACGTGTCGGGTGTTCTGCAGTGGATGCCGATCGGCGGTCCCAAGCTCTGGTACGGCTACACGAACATTCCGGGCGGCGGCGGTACGTACGTGCCCAGTCCGAATTGTCCTGCGGGCGGGACACCGCAACTGGTGGTGTCGGGCCAAAGCATGTACACGGACCCGACTGCCGTCATCAATTACCCAACGGCCGGAAGCGGGCCATGGACGGTCTATATCACGGACGGTAGCGGAAATGTCATTAGCGGAAGTGCCGTCGCGACAACGTTCTGCACTTATTGAAGGGATGGGAAATGAGCTTTATCAAGATTTGCATCAGGGTCGCACTGCTTATTGGCGTTTTGATGGGCGGCAGCGCGGTGATGGCGGGACCGGTACGGTGCTCTGTGAACAATCAGGACTCCACGTGTGTCGGGCATCTCACTACTACATGGCAGACGCCGCCAACGTGTCCTAATCAGCCTGGATGGACTGCGACCGCACCAGCGCAATGGATCGGGTCCCAGTACTCAGCGCCACAGTGCAATTACCAAGCCCCTCCGACTTGTCCATCGGGATACGACCAGATTGGTCCATCATGGAACGGTAGCAGTTGGGTCGGATTGAGTTGCACTCCGCGTTCGCCGCCAGATCCGACCGCAAGCTGCATGGCTAACGTTCCAGCGGGTTGGACAATCAGTGGAAGGACTTCGAATTACCAAAATATGAGTTTTCCCGCAGGTACATCGGGTCTTTTCTTCACTGGCACAGGCGACACATGGGTCGACAAATGCGGAACTTCCCATGTCAACACTGTCTTAATCTGTGAAGTCCGCACAGCCGACAACGGTTTTATCAAATGGGCGCAAGACGTCAACTACAACGTCGGGAGTTGTGGGCATTAGCGACATTCGGATTAAAAAATCCCGTGGGGCCATAGCCGCACGGGATTTTTCCATTTCGCTCCACGCCGAGAGGTCAGAGCCCCGCGTAGTGCAGCTTAGCCGATCACATTGCCCGTGGTGAAGGTGAAGTTCCTAGAGAACGCCTTACCGTTGATCGTGCCAGTGAGGGTCACCGCATAGGTGGTGTTTGCGATCAGCGACGTCGTCGGATAGGCCACCGCTTCGAACGCAGGAATCAGCTTGTTCGGGTCATTGGCCGAATTGAGCACTTGCAGGTTGATGACGTGGCCGTTCGAGTCCGTCATGGTGCCCGACTGAAGCGTGACGACATCGGTGGCGTTACCAGAAACAGCTACCGGCTGCCCAAACGCGCCAGACGTGTTGGGGGGCGTCGGCGTTTCGCCAGTCCCCGTATATGCGACGCCCGTCGTGCCTTGGCACGGGAAGGTCAGGGGAAGATTGCTCCCCATCGTTTGCATGTTAGCAATCGTCATCGACGACAAGATTTGCGGAAACCCGTTGAAGGTCAATTCGGTCCAGCCAACACCGACCTCGGTGACCGGCCAGACGCCTACAGCAATGTGATACACGCCAGACAACCACTCGTTTGCAATCTGCGCACCATACTGAGATTCCGACAGAGTCGCATTTGTGTAATAACCTGCGCTAACTCCGTCGGAATAGGTGATCGAGGCATTCGGAAATCGGAAGTGCACTGCGCGATCAGTGTATGACGCGCCGGTGAATCCCGCCTTGGTGGAATCTTCCGTGTCCGTAATCAGGCCGCCGTTTTGCGCCATGTACGCGGAATGGGCCTGTGCAGCCTGGTCGAGAACGGTGTTCTCAGTGAGAGCCGGAAAGCCGCATTGCTGGCGTTGCTGGTTGATTGTGTTGAAAACGGCCAGTTGTGCGCTTGTGCTTGCGTACTGCGGCGTGGTGACATTGCCGGCCGTTGCTGAGCTAGCCGGGGCCGCCGGCGCCGCACCTGTGACATTGCCATTGCCGCCACCACCGCCGCCGCATGCCGAAAGAGCGATTGCTGCTGCAAACGAGACGGCGGCCAGTACTGAAATATTCGTTTGTTTCATTATTGTGCTTCCTCGATTTCATGTGGTCGTGCCCCTTGCGCGACCTTGATTTCATCTTATAGAGCGGCTACGAAAGTCAAGTCGCCGCTGGTTGCTGAACCTACTGTGGCCGGTTAGCTCCGCTGCCCGAATTTTGGCCGACATTCTATGAGTTAACGGATATTCCCGGCCGGAGTTAAGCCCATGCGCCCAAACGATAAAAAACCCGCCGGCGGTGGGTTCTCAGTGACGCTTGCGGCGCCGGTGGAATATGCGAAGACCGATGAACGCGACCACGAGGGCCGCACCCGTGGCTTCGGGCATTGCCTTGGCGAACCCGGGTACCAGGTTGCAGCCCATGTAGAAGCTGAACAGGGCGATCGCAACGCGACCGAACCAGGGCACGCTCAGAGCGGAGAGGAGGCGCGAAGGCCGCGCTGCCGACCAATCGCTATACTCCTCGTTGACCTTCTCGAGATTGAACTGGTCCGCCGTTTGAGCCCGCTCACTCTTATAGAACTGCTCGTAGCGGTCGAACCGACCGTCGCCGCGTCCATCGAGCCACGCCGCGTTACTCTCCCGCGCAAGGTAGTCGAAGTCCTGCATTTTCATCGGAGTCCATCCTCCCTGACTAATGCATGATCCCGGCGTGCCGGGCAACGGCGCCGACAGCGTTTGCGATCACATGTCCGTCGTCTTCGGCGTGAAAGACCCCCGTTTCGGGATTCCGCCAACCGAACTGGGCCTTGCCGTCGGTACTGAAAATTACGAGCCCCGCGGGCAACTCCTTCAAGGCGGTGTCAGGCGTCATTGGCCTTCCTCCGTGCGGCGCGCCGCTTGATGCCGAGCTGCTGTTGGCATGCGGGACAACTGAACCGGTTATGCATTTCAATCTTGGCGTCGTTATTCGAGACGACATAGTGCGTGCTGCAGGTCCGGCAAGGCGCGATCGTGAGACGCGCATCGGCCGCCATTGACCGGATCAGGTTCCAGCCACGATCCGCAGAAATTACGCGGTTACCGCCAAACAGGCGATCGTAGACGTCATTGGTCGCGATCAAAGCTTCTGGCGGCAAAGCACCCATTGCGACCGCTGAACGATAGAGCCACGCATAGACCGTCGCATGCAGTCGATGCTGCGGGGTTTCGACGAACCAGGGCAGGGAATTGGCGGTGTTGCCACAGGGCGAGCTTTTACCGTGAATCTTAAAATAGAGCCCGCGCATCTGATTCTGCGTAAGGTTGAACAGGGCGGTCGCCGTCGATGCACGCAGTCCATACGCGAGCAGGGCACCCGCGAAAGCCTCGTTCTTTGCGCGGCCGAGTCGAAGCTCGCCCCATCGCGCGTCACTGGGGAGGTCGCCCACCCGCGCCGGCGACGTGAACATTATCTGATGCGCGATCATCTCGTCGGTCAATGTGCTACCCACGAACTCGTACCAGAACGACTGGCTGCTGAAACGCCAGCGGAACAGAGGAAGGCCATTCATCCGCTGCAAGGCCAGATTGAGCCGATATGAGGGGACGGTGAGTAGGTACTTGGCCACGTCGGTCGCAATGCCGAGCAATGGCGCGGCGAGCACGCTCATATTGAGAATCTGCGTGGCAAGCGAGAGAAACGCCACGTTCTGGTGCCCGACAGCATACGATGCCAGAGAGTCGAGTTCCGGCGTCTTCCGTCGCAGGATGTCCACCGCCACCGTCGTCGCCGTATCGTCGACAAAACAGCGCCAGTCCTCGACAGTCTGAAGGGTCGGCTCCACCATCAGAAATGGTGCGCGCAACAAATTGCGCAGGGACGACTGATTCAACTGGAGCTGATCAAGATCCTTTGGCTCGACGTTGAAGACCTCGTTGAAGCGACTGTCCTGTTGCAGCAGCCACTTCATGTGGTCAACCATGTTGAAGTTCGCCACCTGGATCTGTTCGGTGAGCCAATCCGGGACGTAAAGACGGTCGACCGCGCGATAATTTTCTTTATTTTCCATTGCTACTACCTGTATCTCTCATTGCTGGGCGGGTGGGAATCACGTGGCGTTGGCTGCAGCCAGTAACTCCTGGTGGAAGCTGCCGACGTGATCGGCAAAGGCTGCGAAAAGATTCGCAAACGGTGCGACCGACCCGCCGGCGGTGACGAGAAGCTGTGTCGTCTTGTATTTCTGCATGAACGAGCCGAACTCGACCATCAGTTCCCGGATGTGTCGCTCGATAGTCTCTTTCGATTCGATCTCGGCCAGTTGCTGCTTGCGCCGTTCTTCGAGCGATGCGACCTCCGCCTGCAGGTTCTCCATCTGCCAAGTCGCTTCCTTCACCTGAGTCATGAGGCCGTCGGCCGCTTCCTGGAGGTGCTTGATGTTCTCGGGCGGTCCGCTGACGACGACCTCTTTCGTCTGGACCCGGTTTGCTGCTTCAGCGAGTTGACGCAGCAAGGTGTCACGTTCCCGTTCGAGTTTGGAGATCTCCGTGTGCAT
The DNA here is from genome assembly GCF_003387275.1 of Paraburkholderia sp. BL6669N2. Lineage (NCBI taxonomy): Bacteria > Pseudomonadati > Pseudomonadota > Betaproteobacteria > Burkholderiales > Burkholderiaceae > Paraburkholderia > Paraburkholderia sp. BL6669N2. The sequence continues at coordinate 27,799 of NZ_QUNA01000003.1, forward strand.
TGTGCTGACTGAACGGTTCGCGACATCGAGGTCAACCATCGTTTTCTTTTTCTTTTCCTTGTCCTGCTCGATCTGGAGACGCAGGTGCTTGGTTTCTTCGGTGAGGTACTGGTTTTCGTTGCGAGCGTCGTCGAGTTGGCCGACGACCTCCGATAATTGGCTTTTCACCACATCGAGGCTCGCATCTTTCTCGGCGAGTTTGGTCTTGTAGCTCTCGATGATCTGCTTCACTTCCCGCTTGCTTAGGTCGGGGTTCTCCTTCTTTGCCTCGATAACAGCGTCGATGACCTCATCGTCCTGGCTTACGAGCAACTGCATGTCCGTGATTGTCAGCATTTCAACGGCGCCGGCGTTGGTGCTAAAGCGCAGATAGGAACGGATATATACCTTGACGATGTCGTGTTTTTTCCTGAACACCTGCTCGACGTATTTGTAGAAGGCCTGTGCGGCCTTGTTGCGCACGTGCCGGCTGTCACCAAGGGACGCCACATAGTGGCCCTCGATCCGACTGCGCAGATTGAAGAGGATGCCCCCGATGCGCATATGTTCCTCAAGGATCTTCCGAGTAGAGTGCGCAATCTCATTGCTTTCAGACGCGATGATTGCCCGCAGCGACTCCGGGACTTCGCTACCGAAGAACTGGCGCACCGTCTGCGCGATCTCGGTTTCGTCCGGTACATGAGCAAAAGCGAGTGGTGCGGACCCGACCGCCGACAGGTCACCGCTGTTGTCGGCCCCCTCAGCCAAGGTCGGGTCGAAATCAGGCTCGTTGGTATTCTGAAGTTCTTTGGGATGGCTCACGTTCATTTCCGGAAGTGTGGGTTCGATGCTGCGTGACGCCGTGCGTGTGGGGCGCCAAACGACGTCAGGATGGAAGACGCGCTTTCGGCCAGAAGGCGGCCGGTCTGAGGAGGGCCAAGGTATTTTTCGTTCTTCATAGTAGAAGCCTTTTGATTGATCGTTCTATTGGCGCGAATCCGGACGGGCGTCTGACTCTTGACCCGCGAGGTCTTTCAGTTCCCCTGAATCCCAGCCCAGAATACGCTCCGTTTCGCGTTCGTCACCCCAAAAAGCGGCGCAAAAATACGCGCCATTCGTCTAATCATCAGACGAATACATGCGGCAACATTTGGATCGGCAGCAGCGACCGAAACTTTAGGAAAGAATCACTTAAATTTTAGGGTTAACCCTCCGTCTTTCGCGATGCTTTCTGAGGGCCAGTTCATCTGTACTCGCGATTCGCTGCACTGCGGCCCACGCCTTGGCCACGTCTACGACGGCGGCCGTGCCCGCAGCATGCCGAGCGCGTCTGTCCCTTAGCCACTGGGCGAGGTCGGTCCGACGCAATATGCTGACGGGTAGGTCCGGCGATAGAACGCACCCGTCGTTGGCGAATACGCCCGCGCCTTCTATTGGCCACACCGGTGGCAACGTCCCGCGGAGGAACGCGAGTTTCGAGCGGTTCTGGCTGAGAGGGGACTTGCGCGCCTGTGGCTCTCCATCGGCGCCAATTCGTATCAACACATCCGCACTGGCTCCCGGTTCGATCAAACCCGTCCAGTTCTTCGTTTCGAAAATGAAAATTCCAAAGGGTGTGATGGCCAGATGATCGACCTCGGCGGTGGGAAACTCGGTGCCGGGCGCATGGTTAAGCAGAATGGGGCCGGAATGCAAATAGAAGTTGCTACCGCAAAGCCAGGTCAGGACCTCGACTAACTCCGCCTGCACGCGTGCCTCCCCCTCGTCGCCGCTGCGGTCGCTTCGTAGCGTGGGGATCGGCGACGCTCCGCGGGCGCCAAGCTTCGGAAGCCGTGGGCGCAAGGCCCGCCATACAAAGTAGGCTATCGCGGCCAGAACGAACAGGCTTGTACTCATGACTCACTCCAGATGTCAGACAGTGAGTCAAGCTTGCCAGGAGAATGACAAAGTCAAGCGGCCGGGGCATTCGGATACCGGGTTTTAACGCGGACGATGGCAACGTCCGCCGAGGCGACACCACCTTTCTCTGCGGTTGCGCTCCCGATCCTCGTTATTGCCTCAAAAGCTCCAGTTTTTCTGGAGCTTTTAGGGTTAAGCCCGTGAGCCGGCTCGTCCTGCCGCATCGGGGGCGCCAGGCGCGAAAAACATAAGCCGCATGAAGTTTGCGAGCATTCGGGCCCGTCAGGTGCCCACCCACCGGTAATCTCGTTCTATCTCCCGCGTCGGCTCGACGCATCGAACGTGCGTGCAGGTCTTCGCGCGCCTACCAGTTACGTTTCCCACCTGATTCGCGACACGCTGGCCCTTCCGTGCGCGCCCCCAACCGGGTGCGCACGAAAGCGCCTGGCGCCGAGTTTCCTTGCTCGTTGAGCATCGAAATCACCGGACGTTGTCCGGACATTCCCTTGTGACTTTTTCTGGAGAGAAAAATGCTGAAAGTCCTGTTCAAGAACGCGATCACTTCACCAGCGAAGCTGCTTGCGCTCTGCTTCGTCGTGTACCTCGCGACGATCTCGTTTGCCGTTGTCGGATTTCTCCTTCTGCTCAGCATGCGCTGGTTGATGGTGACGATGAAGAAAAAGGCGAAGGCGATCGAAGCAGCTGAGGCAGAAGCCGAAACCGCGCGTGCCGAAGCGGAGAAGCTCGCAGCATCCCGCCAGATGGCCGCGAACGGGAGCGTGCAAGACGTGCCTGTAGCGACCGCATCGAACGACAGCGTGGCGGCACCGATGCCGATGAAGCGATACGCAAAGTCGGCCGTCATCATTCCTTTCAAGACCGGTACCCAGTAAGTCGGGTCACCGCCACAACCTACCGTCACCTTGGCCTTCGCCTCGGTGACGGCACCTGAACCCCGCCGGGATCCCATTCCCGGTCACGGGACATGAGATTGCCGGCACCACGGGAGCAATCTCATGGAAATGCATGTGGCTGCCTGGCAGCTGGACATGTTCGGCGAATCCTCGCCGGTAGTTGTCACCCCTTCAAAGCCCGAGCCTTTGCCTGACCCGCATCTGTGGGGCGCAGCAGTGCGCGAAAAGATGGTCGACGCATTGATCTCGCTAGCGAGCGACAGTCGTCGCGGCGACAGCATGCCCGAGTCGTTGATGGACTGTGCGGCGCTGCTGTCCGAACGCCTTCGCAATCGCAAGATCGACCTGGATGACTATCGCGCAACCCTCGGATGGATCATGGGTTACTGGGAGGGCGCCTTGCCCTATGTCTACGTGTGCAAAGTCAATGGTGTCGATCCCGAGACGATGCAGGACGTGATCCTGACCACGCCGCTGCTTGAGCGCGATCTTCTCGAACTGCGCCGCATGTGCTTCGGCACCCTGTTGTAGGAGGCTATGTGCGAAACACTGCGACACTTTTCACCCGCGTGCTCGCGGATCTCTTCCCAGGCAAATCTGCCACTCAACATCCCCACCAACAGTCGTCACCAGAATCAGCCATGTCGCCGATGACGTCGACCGCGGCTGCCGCTCCTGATAACGGTACAGCCGCAAGCGTCGTGGGACAGGGCGCCGGGAACGAAACGGTAGTAACGATAGGCGATACGCCGCATCTGTTTGTGAACGAGGGCGACCACATCGTCCAGTTCACGCCGGCTTTTGACGACCACACGGAAGAGACCGAGTTTGGCATGAAGATCGTGCCTGACCTCGAGCCTCACTGGTCCAGGGTGGCTGTCCATCGTTGCCCGCTCAAGATCGCTATTGCTACCGCGATACGTCAGGGAAACAACGCTGTCGTGAGCCCTGCAGTGAAGGCGACGCCGGAAGTCTCCGGCAACGGCTCGCAATCACTACTTCCGGAGACGGAGGAAGAACGCTTCGACGCCGGCGACGTGAGCCCGGTGCGCCGGCGTCGCGAACAGTCGGTGGACGCGTCTACGGTGGTTGGCCGGATTGTTTCCTGGGGCGAAGAGAAGTTTCCCGACCGAAAGAAACCCGGGCGGCTCTACAAATCGTTTGCCATTCATATCGACACCACGTCCGGCGAGCGGACACTGCAAGGCGAGGGCCTGAAGGAGGCCATAGCGGAATGCAGGTGCGTAGTCGGTGACGTTGTGTCTGTCAGGCGCCTTCGCAAGATCAAGGTGCCTGCAATCAGAGCGGATGGCTCGGCAATGGTCAAGGATGGCAAGCCGGTCATGTGGGACAAATGGCTCTGGTCAATCACTAAATAGAGGTAATTCAAATGGCATCTGTAAATAAGGTGATCCTCGTCGGCAATCTCGGCGCTGACCCGGAAGTGCGTTATCTCCCTAGCGGCGATGCTGTGGCTAACATTCGACTTGCCACAACGGACCGTTACAAGGACAAGGCGTCGGCCGAAATGAAGGAAGCCACGGAATGGCATCGTGTTTCCTTCTTTGGTCGGCTTGCCGAGATCGTTTCGGAATACCTGAAAAAGGGTTCGTCGGTCTATATCGAAGGCCGTATTCGCACGCGCAAATGGCAGGCGCAGGATGGCACCGATCGTTACTCGACCGAGATCGTGGCTGAGCAGATGCAGATGCTTGGCGGTCGTAGCAGTCAAGACGATGGCGACGGTGGCTTTGAGCAGCGAACCAGCGGTCGCGCCCAACACCCGGCGCCGTCGTCGCGGTCAACTGGATCCCGCGCGGCTGATGACGTTGGAACTCGTGCTCATCCTCCGCAACCTTTGCATGGTGGCGGTGGCGGTATGCGAGCACCAGCGGGCGGCGGATTCGATGACATGGATGACATCCCCTTCGGCCCTGCTTACGCACGGGCCGCTTGGTCTGCAATCTGATCCCGGAAACTCTCACCGATCTGTCAGCTTCACTCCCGTATCTCCTCACCATCGCAACGGCACACCTTCGGGTGTGTCGTGCGACGGATTTCCTGCCCAGCGGTTCTCGCCGATTCTCTTGCCTCATAGCACGTCTGCTGAAAAAAGCTGCCCGCTCGCGCGCGGGCCGCTTTTTTGAGCACGCGTTTTCACGCCTGTCTCAGGCACCGACCAAACCCACTCACTTAAAGGAGAGTGATTCATGACTGTACGAGCAAAAGAGCTGACGCCAGACCAGTACGCGTGGCTTCAGCGCGCGTTGGCCGGGTTCTCGCGTTCCCCGGAGCAATGGATTTCGCTCCTTGTGAGCTATGGCGTGCCTGCAGACCGTCTCACCGGCGACGCATGTGCTTGCCCTATATGTGGCGGAGACGATCGCTTCACCTACGACAACAAGCGTGGGCGTGGCGATTGGGTATGCCGTAAATGTGATCACGGAAAGGCTATGGCAGGTGATGGCCTCCAGTTGATCACCCGCCTGAACAGCATCGGGCTGTATCGGCTGAAGCGTCAACTGGACGGTGGACCTGCACCGCGTGCGCTCAACGGCGCTCCAGTGGCCAAGGCGCCCCGGCCGAAGCGCAAACCGGACGCGACGTTTATCGCAAACCGCCTCAATTCGATGTGGGATTCAGCAAAACCCGTATCGAGCGGCGATCTCGCGATGCGTTACCTCGGCGCACGTGTACCGGGATTACGGATGGCATCATCGCCGGCATTGCGGCTTGGCATGCTGGAGTACCGGCATGAGAAGAAGCCTATCGGCAGCTGGCCGGGCATCCTCGCCCGGTTCGAATTGCCCGATGGCCGGCTCGGTACGTTGCATCGAACCTTTCTGGAGCGATCTACGCCAGCTAAAGCGCGGATCGTGTCGGGCGATGGCGAGATTCTCGACAACAAGCTGAACGACATGACGCTCAATCCCCTCCGGGGTGGCGCCGTGCGATTGATGGAGCCTGTAGACGGCGAAATCGGGGTGGCTGAGGGTCTGGAAACGGCCTGTGCTGCATATATGGAGTCCGGTGTTCCAATGTGGTACTGCCTGAATATCGGTCTGCTACGTCAGTTTGTGGTGCCGGATGGATCGGGTATCCGCGTTGTCCATATTTTCGTCGACTTTGACGACATCGACCCGAAGACGGGAAAGTCGATAGGCGTCGCAGGCGGGCTCGAACTCGCGAAGCGCCTCAAGGCAGAGGGTTTTACTGTCTTTGTGCATCGTCCCCGCGTGCGAGGAACCGATTTCACCGACCAATGGTGTGCGCGTCTCGCCAATGTTGTTTTAGCGGACATATCTCGCGCGTCGAAAACCGATACGCAACACCTCGCTGCCGTCTAACGAGCATCGATCTTCAATCGCGGCTTCGGCCGTATTTCTTCAGTTCCGCCCGATGGGGATATTCTCCCCATCGGGGACTGTCTCGTCGGGCCAATTTCTTTGGAGTAGAAAATGGCTTCGTTCCAGGTTCTCGTTGGTGGGTTTGCAATCGTCGCAACGAACGGCGCAGAAGGTGGTCGTCAGCGTGTCGGCAAGTCGGATGCGGTCGCGTTCGACGTGATCGACCGCAAGGATCGCGGCAACATGCATTACGCATGTCGTGATCAGTCTTTTGGCGATGCGTGGGATTTTTGCGCACGCCGTCTTCTTGTTACTGCGGCTCCCCGGTCGCACTGATCATGTAAAGCAAAACGGCTCCACCAGGTATGGTGGAGCCGTTTTTTTTTTGTTCATCGCAAGCATTCATTTCATGATCGCGACGCACACAACTACAAGATAGAAAAAGGGTTTCCAGAGCCGCCAGAGCTCGGTTGACCACAAGGCGCCCACACCGCCCGCAATAAGAATCAGCGCACAGAAGTCGGCATTCACATGCAGGTTCACCAGCCCCGCGCCGACGATCCAGACGAAGATCGAGAGTGCGAAGATGATCGCGCGTCGCGCGAGAAAGGGTAGAGCGGTGAACTTCCTGTAGTACGGTACCAGCAGGTCAATAGCATCCATCCCTCAGCCTCCTTATTCCGGCTTGCATACCACGCTGCGACGTCGCCGCTGTACCAGCCCGCGACACACGCTGCAGCAACCGCGGCGATCAGCAGCCATGAGCGCGGCTCACTCAGTGGCAGACCGTTGTGCAGAATTTCCATCAGTTCAAGCATAACTCCTCCTCATCGCTGTGTTGCACCGGTGCGCGGCGCGGCGCGCCGCGTGTCCCGATGTCATGACCTATCTTCGCATTCCGGGAGAGAAGTCAAGGCGCGCTCAGCCGAATGCACCGAACGCCTCGCCGATTCCCTGGACGTCGTAAGCCTGAGCTTCGCCACTTTCGTTGGGCACGAACGGGGGCACGGGCTCTGAGCTCAAAGCTGTGCCTGTCTCAACGCTGGGCCGCGTGTCCCGTTGAAGTTGCGGCTCCGCTGGAGTCCCGTCCCAGGACTGCACGGCGGCTGACGGCGCTACCCGATAGGTAGACTTGCCCATCGAAGCGGCGCTTTCCCGCAAGGCGGCTTCCGCGAGAGACCTCAGGATCGCCGCTCGCTCCCGATACGACGATGCCTCGCTCAGCCGGGCGTGCAGAAGCGGGGTGGTTACCGCGTCGATGACCAGCTTCATGTCGAACTTGCCGTTCATGCTTTTGCGGCTGCGCGCTCGCGGGCGAGGCCTGCTTCGCCAACAATGAGGAAGCCCTTCGCGTTGGCGGTGCACGGCGCCTCGATGACCTCGATTGCCACACGCGGGAAACCCTTTCGTATCGCGGACGCATACAGCGGGGCGCCCCCGCCTGACAGCACGATCGAACGCGCACTGGTCAACGGGCCGACGTTGTTCTTGATTTCTTCGACCACACCGGTGATGACGGGCTGAGACTTTTCAAGATATGGGTCGAGATTGATGGGCTGGCCGTAAAAGAAAAACGGCTTTTTCTCGCGCAGTGCCTTGTCGATAAGCTCGACGTCCTCCACCTTTTCGCTCTGATCCTTGCCGATGAGCTCCGCGATGCGTTGGTAGACTTGCGATGCGCCGCCCGGCATACCGTTGCTGCGCTTGTCATCCATAGTGAAGCCGTTGGCGTAGACCCAGTCCGTCGTGAAATATCCAACGTCGATGACCAGGTGCGCATTGTCGCGGCCGAACTCGCTTTGACGGTTCGCCGATGCCGCTACGAGAGAGCCCAGCGGCTGCGGGATTACCACGACCTTGTCGATCGTCACCCGACCGGGGCCGTAATCGAAGGTCCCTGTGAACTGGTCGCGCAACGCGCCTGAATATTTACTCATAGTGTGAACAGGCAACCCGAGCAGCAGCCGTTCGACATGAGTTACTCCCGCGAAATGGATCGCGCCAAAGAGCAGGGCCTCGTAGTTATTTGAAGCGACGAAATCGTTCGAAAGCGCGCGGCCGGTGTTGCCATAGGCGGCTGTGAGCGATACGTCGGGGCCGACCTCGTATTCGATCTGATCGATCACGATCGTAGCAACCTTGCGCGTCGTGAGCACGCTATCGCCATAACCCGAAAGCGCGTGGCTTGCGGCGAGCGGGGCGAGTGAGGGAAACATACCCGTAGCGATTGTGCCGCTTGCAGCACGGTGAGCGTATTTGGTGTTGCCGTAGCCAACGTCGATTGCGAAGACGGAAGTTTTCAAGATGACTCCATTCACTGAGGTGGTCCGCGCGTCGAAGTGGTAGTTAACTGACAGATAAGTGCCAGTGGATTCGCCTTCGGCGCGAGGGGCCGGCGATCTATCAGATAACTGATACTTAAGTGTCAGTTCGTAGCGATGCGCCGGGACTATCGATAGAACTGACACTTTTCTATCAGTTCTGCCTGGTTTCCAGTCTATCCAGAGGCTGGCGAAGTCAAGTCGGCGAAAGCCGAGCGGTTCCGCCCAGCTTTTGACGGGAGAGTTGCGCCAATCCGGGTCTATGCTAGGCACACCTACCGCGTCTCTGACGCATCGAAAAAGAGTGCGAGGCACTCGCTCGTCCATACACCCAAGCCCGCAACGGGCCATAGAACACCAAGCTGACCGGGCCGCACACTGATGCGGCCTTTTTTTGAATCAGATCAAGTCCATAGTGGTCCACGTTGAGGACCCCCGGACACTGCGATATCCATACGATTGGCGGCGGTTTGCCGCGTTGTGACGCGTTGAGGACATGTGGAGAGACCGGACACCGGACACTTTCCACGTCTCAGCGGCGTCTGAACACGCCCTTACAGCTACGGCTGGGTGCGCTCACGAAACCCGATACACCGCGGTTGAGATGAGTGACTTGGGGGCGGGGGAAGCCTTGCGGACCGGAAAGACCGGATCTCCGCGATTCCCTGACGGAAGAAGAAACGGCGTACCGCGGCCGTACAAGAACGCGTAACGGGATTTCCCCGGCAGGAGCACGCAACCGAAAAACGGTAGTGCTGGCAGGGTAGCCACGAAGCTGCACACAGCGGAGCGATCCGCCAAGCGCAAGCGCCGCGAGGCGACGCGCGAAACGCCGGGGGTGGATTGCGCGAAGCGCTATTCATGCTGGCAGGCAGCAGGTTGGACGGTCGGACGCATGCTCTTCCCATGTGTCTGGTCGATCGGATGGAATCGCTAAAGGATTGGAAGGCAGGACCCCGCGCCGGGGATACGGCGCAGCCGCCGAAAACAGGCGGGGGAACGAATAACAAACCCGTGCGGTCGGGTGACAGCATCAGGTAGGGATGCTGCGACCGTAGGGTCGGATAATGTCTCGAAGGCAGCGCGGCAGCGTTGCAAAGGATTTCGGATGGCGGCAATTCTCAACGTAAGGGCAATCGTCAATAGCTATGGTTTTGGTCCCGAACTCCGGGATGCGTTGCTCAAGCTTTTTGACGAGAACGTGGCGCGCGTTCATAGCACCACGCGGATAAGCGGCCGTGCGTTGTCGATCAAGACGCAGGAATATCGGGTGGCCAAACTGTGCAAGGCTTTTAGGGAACTACTGGACGGCGGCTTTTTCCTGCGGACGCCCTGGTCTCTGAAACACAAGCATGTGGCGTTTCTGGTCAGTTCGTGGGTCGCGGCCGGACAGACTGGCGGCACCATTGAAAACAAGCTGACCTATCTTCGCGCGATAGCGCAATGGATGGGCAAGACGAATCTGGTCGGCTCGCTTGACGACTATGCGGACCGCGATGCTCTCGGTCTCAAGCGAAGTTATGTGGCGACGGAGGACAAGTCATGGATAGCACATGGCGTCGACGCTGCGGCGAAGATCGAGCAGATTGCGCGAACGTGCCCACATACGGCTGTCCAGCTCAAGTTGCAGGCCGCATTCGGCTTGCGCATCGAGGAGAGTTTCATGCTCCGTCCAGCTGAGGCCGCGCGCAATCCACGGTTGCTTGCCGTGACGCGTGGCACGAAGGGTGGCCGGCCACGCGAGGTCCCGATAGAGACGAAAATCGGAATCCTTGAAGAAGCGGCGACGCTCAGCAACGGGCTGACGGGCTCGACAGTGCCGGCCGACAGGACCCTACGCCAATGGCGAGACTGGTATTACTACGTTCTCGAGAAACATGGCATCACCAAGCGGGGGATGGGGATAACGAGTCACGGCTTGCGCCACGAGTATCTGCAGACGCTCTATAAAGAGACCACTGGCGTGCCGGCAGCTATCAAGGGAGTAGATGCGAGGCCAGATCCGAAGTTGCACGAAGAGGCGATGCGGCGGGTTGTCGAAGCGGCGGGGCATAGCCGGGTGGCCAAAGCGAACGCATACCTGTCCACTTTCGCGAAGCAGGACCGGCTGCAGAGGAAGCTGCCATCACTGGACGAAGTGCGCTCGGCGCTAATGAACACCGATGGAAACAAGAGTCATGCGGCGGCCGCTTTGGGCATCTCCAGGCAAGCGCTGTATCGCATTCTGGGGGCGCATGCTTCCCTCGCGGTGGCCGACTCGCAACGCCACGAATGACACCCGAAAGAGGGCTTCATACGCCCTCCGGGCGCGACGGCGGAACAGGCACAATAAATCGTCTCTCTGGTTCTGGTTGCGGGCCCCCCCGGGAACGCCAGAACCACTTTCGAAGCCGGCTCCTGCAGCTGGCTTTTTTTTCTGCTGTCCATGAGGCTGGCAGCCACTGTCCGCCTCTTTAATGAACGTCTCTAACCCAGGAGTGTCGATGAAGTCCCCCAAAGATGACCTCGTTATAACGACGACCGACGGCAAGCCGCCTCGCGATTCGATTTTCGAGAAAATATGCGATTGGCCTTGGGCAGTTATCGCGTCAGTGTTCGGACTGATAGCGGCGGGGATCGCCTATTCACTCGGCGACGCCTATTACAACGCCTACCTAGGAAAATTCGCAGTCTTCAACGGCGCTTTTCCGGCGGATCACCCAACACATTTCGTGCTGGCCGTCTGGGGTGGGCTGCACGCGACTATCCTCTTTCAGAACTGGCTTGGCGGACATGTGACGAAGCTACTCGTCATGACCGTCGTGTTTTTGATCTACTTTGCGGCATTGCCTGTTGCGTTCGCGGTGATATCGCCGTTTCTCGCCAGTAGCAAAGTCCGTGTAAAGGGAGCGCGCGCACTACTGACAGGCCACCCGCGCCTACGCGAATACATCGGGATGGTGATGGCCATCCTATTTTTTCTCGTTAGCGCCTTTTGGTTTTGCCTGTTTGTTCCTCCGCTGATATCGATCCCCTCGGCGATAGGTCAGGCGGTTGGTGAGGACGTCGCGAAGAATGACATCCGGGAATTTGACAAGGGTTGTGAGCACTCCAGGATGACGTGTTATCAAGCGATCAGTAACGGGAAAGAGATTGCGCGGGGATTTGTCGTCGCACAATCGCCCGATCGCGTTGCGCTTTACGACATGGGCAAGACAATCCAGATCCCGCTTGCAGACGTGGTGCTGCGGACGCTGGACACAGCACCAGCACCAGCACAAGCATCGGCACCAGCGCAGAGTCCTAACCAATAAAAGATGGGCGCCGCGCGCCGATAACCTTGGTCGCGCGTTCCTTCGAGCCCAACCTCGATACCGAGGATGCTAAAGAACCGGCGCCGAGTTGCCGTAATCCGGGGCACCAGGTAGCTGATCCCTGCCCGGTGTGTGTTTAAAGGTCTTGGGCCAACGCCTGTTACTGGCGTTGGCTTTTTTATGGCTCGCCTTCAAAGAATCGCCCTTGACCAGAGCCGCGGCATCTGGGTATATGCGCTACCAGCGGTCGCGGTCCGGCATTCCGTCAACCGCAAGTGCGATCCGGTCTTCAAACAGGCAATCGTCGTGTTCCGGTGGCGTTGGGATCTTCGGGAACTGGACGTAGCGCTGGCCGTCGATATCTACCCATTTCGCAAGCTGGACAAGCTTTCGGTATCGGGCGGCGTCCTGCAGGACCGGGTCTATCGGCCAGCTCTCGATCGTTGAAACGCTGGCGTCGACCAGCCGTTGCGCGAGCGCGGAAAAGATGGGGCCGCGCGTTTCCCAGTCGTCAGCATTGCGGGCAAGCATGTCGATGACCATCTGCATGTCGCACGCACCCAGTTCCTTCTCAATCAGATCGCGCAGGTCGCCTTCCGTGACTTTCGGTCGCGCGAGGCGCCTGTTCCAGATCCGCGCTGCCTCGTTTAGAGCAGCTGCTTCGTCCGAGCCTATCGGTATCCAGGGCGTCGACATACCGCAATCGGCGCAGTGAACGCACGCGAGCTTCTCGGTTTGGGGGGCGAATGGGGGCCGCGGTGTGACGTCTCCGATTTTTGGCGGGCCGGCCTCGCGGCCAAACTTTCCATAGTCGAAGCCGGGCTGGCCGATCTCAGCGACGACACGTTGGGAGAATCCAACCGTGCCGCGGCCACCGCAGTGGTCGCAGGGATAGAGCTGTTCGTACATTTTGGGGGCGTCGGTGTTTGGTTTGAATTATCGTCGTACACCGCGCGCGCGAGAAGCCGAATTTACATTTGGAAAGGACCTTTCCTTGCGATAGGGTTACTTTGAGGGAAATCGTCGTGCAGGCGGTCATCGAGATGACGACCGGCGGCCTTTTTGCCGATCCTGTCGATCGTCTGACGAAATGTGTTCGGCCCCAGTGAGTTCCAGCGACCGTTGTAGTCGAAGAATCCGCTGGCGATATTGCGCCGGTCCCGATCGATGAGGTCGTTGCCAGCGCAACTGTATCCTGGTGCCCACTCGCCCCATTGCTTGAAGTGGAAAGCGACGCCGGCGTCGTCGCGCTGGTCGCGCAGGGAGCGCGCCCAGGACGGATGCATTGGGCGCGCTCCGCGGCCACTTTCTCCGCCAACGAAAACGCCGTCGATCATCGGTGGCGCCTGCAACTGCCCCGGCTTACCCCACGGACCGATCCAGTCGTAGAGGCTTACTTCTCCGAGCAACGGCTCCATCGATAGAAACCGGATGCTGGCAGGGGCGTCAATGAGTTTGGGAATGTCGCGATTTGCTTCGTCCTGGTTGACAAATGTCGCGCCGAGCCACACGTTCTCAGGCGTCCCATCGGGAAACATCGCTTTCAACATAGGCCCTGCGTTGCCGATACGTTTGGTAAGCAGTAGCCATATGAGATGGGGGGTGCTCCGGATGAGTTCGGCGAAACGTTTCCGTTCTCCTTCCGGTGCGGCATTATCAATCGGGTCGCATACGCTCGGGAAAACCTTCCTGTAACGGCCGGCTCCGGCGGCGTCGGCGTTCCATCGCAGCGGCTTTTTCCAGTGCGTCTCGCTGTAGGTCCGTCGCGGCGCGCCGGGGCCCCAGTTGCTTCCGCTACGCAGCCATCGGTTCATCGCCTCCGCGTAGCAGTGATCGCAGCCCGGGCCTACCTTCTGGCAGCCCTCCCACGGACTCCACGTGCTGTCCGTCCATTCAATCGCGGTGCTTGTGCCCATGTCCGGTAATCCTCAGGCCGTTTCGAAATCAGGACGTGAAGCTGCGAGGGTGCCGCAGCGCCGGGCGCGTGCTTCGAGACCATCAAGCCATCTTAGATGCGCCTCGTCGTTCGCAGCGTCGTGAAGGGAGGGAGCGATCATATGGTCCAGCGCGCACGCGGTGACGTTTATCCTGGCAAACGTCCGGTCGTCAGGAACAATCCAGAAATACCAGCGCTGGACGAAATACCACCACGTCTTCGCCCGCTCAAGTTCGCCCCACGTGGCTGTGAAATCGAGCACCGATCCGACGGCGCTGAAGAAGACGCAGCGTACGCCATCCTCATGCAGAGAGGCCACGACCACCTGTCGTCCGCTGGAAATGGATTGCGGATCGTGCGATGCGCAGCCGAGCGCCGGAAATCGCCCGACCCAGTCCAGGGAGCGCGATGTCGCGCGGTCCAGAAAGAACGACTTGCCTTGCATACGAACTCCGATGTTATGTCGCCCGCTCAGGGACGGGGATGAATTGAGTGTGCGCGTCTCATTCGGAAGTCAAGTGAGCGGGGCACACGCTTGCGGCTACCGATGTTTGTTTGCGGGCGGGAGCCGGACGGCTTCGAGCACCTCGCGATCGACGTTCCATTCGACGACCGGGATCTGCCGCGCCGAGCGCAGAGCGCGCTTCTGTTCCTTGCGAGCTTCGTAATGCTCGATACCGTTCATCCCGTAGACCTCAACGTGAGTGTCGATGGGCGTGTCACGCAACACGAAGTCGGGCAGCATGTCGTCGCCGTCGTTCAGACGAACCGGTTTTTGAAAATCCCGGCCCTCCGCGACCAGCCGGTTGGCCATAGCAACCTCTGGCATGGAGTCGCATGGCAGGAAAGCGCGGGAGCACAGCATGGCCGCGAGATCGACGAGCTTCAGGTGACCCTTTGGTGTGCGCTCAACGAGAAGGAGGGCAATGACCCGCGCCGCGCGATCGCCAAGCGCACGCCACGCGTGCGGATACGTCCGCGCCGCGTGATCGACCAGGGTTGTGCTGGCGTAGTACTTACGTGCGCTTTGTCGGAGGCTCAATGCGTGCCCATACTGAGTGGGCGAAACTTCGTTGATCTCGCCGATGACCAGTCCTCGCTTCGTCCTCCCATTGTTGACGTCCAGGCGACTGATAAAGGCGTCGAATTCAGCGTTTATTGCCGCACGATCGGCTTCGTCAAACCGGCGCATGATGTGCAGAACATCCTGTGCGTTGGCGCCATTGATAAGCGCGGTTCCGACCTCGGCGAGGAGCTGAGCAGTGCATTGCCCCCAATGACGGGATGTCGTCGTGCCTGTCCACTGGTTGAGGCCAGCTTCGGCCCATAGCGTCTGCAGGAATGCGAGCAAGCTGGCCGAGCGGCGGGTCGTGCGGTTAGACGGCGTCGCCGGCGAGCCGCGTGACCCGATAGTCGCTTCGCGCAGAATAAGCGAGGCGTCGAGTTTGACATTCAGCCCGGCGGGCGTCGCGAGTATTGCTGCCTTCGCGTCAGAGCCGCTCACAGGCTTTGTGATGTCGGGGTCCTTAAAAAATGCGCAGCCTCGCTTATGCCGGTGACCGTCGTCCGGCCACCCGGCCAGATGGAGCAGAGAGCCGTAACGGCGAATCACGAGCTGGAGAGGCGGGGATTGGGTCGCGCACTCACAGGTGGCATAGCCGGGTGTGACCTTTGCGCGCTCAAGGCGCCTCACGTACCGGGCAGGGTTTTCCTGCACGTCGGTCAGCGGGAATGTGCCGCCGTCGAAACTCACGTTGACCATAATGGACCGCCATAGAAAATGGCCGCAACGGCGGCCATGGCTTTGAATGGGATATGGGACAGGGCTAAGTCACCGGCTCGAACGGCTTTTCCCGGAGGCGCGCAGATCTTCGGAGATTTGCTGCAGCCATCTGCTCGAGCCGTCGCGCGTTCTGCCCAATGTGAACGAGTGGTGCGCTTCCTCGGTTGGCTGGTACTCGCGGCCCGTAGATCTGTCCGTCAGAAACCAGTTACCGTTCGACAGTCGGAGCACGTGGCAGCCGGGGTAGCGCTGCTCCATTGCGACTTGTTCCCTGTGTTCACGACGCATGCGAATCTCTTCTCGAAGCGAGTGCAGTCGCCCGAGCCCCAGCAGTGTTCCTGCGACACCCGCGATAACAACCGCGATAACAGCGGTGGGCGCCCACGATGACCAGTGCAGGGCAGATGCCAGAGCGCTCAGAGCGCGCCACGCGGCGGTCAGAAGTAGGAGACAACCGACGATCGGCACGATGACGAATTCAACGAACATGGACGCCTCACGCTGGCTGGACACGGCCGACCGTGCGGGTCGCAGGACTGAAATACAGCTTGCCTTCGCTGGCGCAATTGATCTTGAGTCGAATGCGACGGTGAACAGCGCTGCGAAAGACGTTCGCAAGCCCAAGGTCAACGCCGAAGCTGAAGCTGGTTGCGATGACGAACATGAATACTATCTGCGTGGCAACCAGAATCTGGGTCGCAGCACGCGCGAGGTCTGCCGGCTGCAGACGGACGATCATGGACATCGTAGTCTGGAAGGTAGCGGGGGAAATCCACGCTGAGACCACGCAGATCCAGAAAAGCATCAGCGGCACCAATATGAGTGCGGCAAGCGTGCCGCGACCTGCGAAGCCAATGATGTTCGCGAACTGGGCCGCGTAGTTTCGAGGATCACGAAGTGAGTCAAGCTTCAGCGAAATGGCGTCGATCGACGCGATCGAGCCGACCTGCGCACCGTTAATATAAACAGCAAGAAACGCATCGGGGTCTGTCGCGTTCAGGCTCGCGACGAGCTTGCGAACCGCGTGGCGCCGCGACATCTCAGCGAAGATGCCGGCCAGGACGGCAACAACCACGGGTTGAATGACTCCGTCAGCGCTGCAGATCGGGACAAGAAATGCAAAAACCAATGCTGAAACGGTTGCGACGAATGCCGCGCTGCCGGCTGAGTTCACAGGGTAGTTAGCGTTTGCCATAGGGTATCCAGTGGTCTGTGTCTGATTGGGTGTGAGGAAAGGACCGCGCGCTCACACGATGACTTCAACGTCGGTGTCCGGCCCTCGCCAGAACGAGCCGTTGAAGTCGTCCAGCACGATTACCGTCCCGGAGATCCGGTCATGGCGAGTGACGAAGCCTTCGCGGAGCCGCGCGTTCCCAGCGGGGTAGCGCACGCGTCGCCTCCATAGTGGCGTGACCACCTTCGGCTGGGATGAGGATTGCGGCATTGGGTTGGGCTCGGGATTCATGTCCGCGCGCGCGGGTGTAAGTCATTCTGCTGCCGCAGGCGCAGGCGGCGGAAAGCAAAAGACTCCACGTTTGCCGTAGCTTTCCGGTACCGGTACTGGTACCGGTCGCGGAAGCCTGCCGCATACTCCGACTCTCATTCCGTCGCGCGAAGCGGATGCAGCGTCAGCTTGTACTGGTCCCGCAGAGCCATGGTTATGGAGTCGCCGGTCGTGACCTTTACCGTCTTGCTGTCGCTCCAGCCGTGCGAAAGTGGGCGCTGTGTAGCGAAACCGTCGTGCTGAATCGTCTGCATGCCGTCTAACGTCTCGCGATTCACCCATGCGGTCAGCGACACCGTCTCGGGAGTTGCATCGTCGAGAGCAAGCTGTAGCGTATTGCCGATATCGACCGTGTCGACGTCGCACTTTGGCTCGTTACTGACGAGGCCCGAGTCCGGGCGGCAGGACGCGACGTAACTCACACGCACATAGCTTGTCATCATCTGGACGGGATTGCGTCGCGAAAGCGTTGTACGTCCCGTTTCCACTACCTCGCCGGTCGGGCCAGCCAGCCGGTACTCGAGCGTGTAGGAGGTCGGCGCTACGTCGGCGGCCAGGGCGGCGCTCGCGCCAGAAAAGAGAGAAGCAGTCATAGAACAGGCGAGGAGGGTCTTGATCATTTGGGGTTTTCCTATAAGTAAGCATCAGGGCAATCGCGCCCACACCGATTCTGTAGCGATTTCAGGGAAGTCAAGCGCCCGACAGGGACAGAGATCCACGCGTCTTTGCGGTGCATCGCCACCGCTTTCCGGTTTCCGTCCCGGGCTGAAAGCTATATGGTTTTCTGGAGCTTTTGCGGTTAAGACCGTGAGCCGGCTCACGGGGGCGTCGCTCCTGCACGCGTTAGAGGTGGACTGTTCGCATCGCCCTATGGGCGGGGCGAGAAGGGGTCGTAGGGCCAGGTAATCCACAGAGTTATCAAACGAATCTGTGGATATCTTCGCTCTGATTCGTGCGCGATTGCGGGCGAAAGGCACGCCAAAGTCGTGCTCATTCGAGCGTGCATGGCAGGCTCGACCCGATACCATCGTTGCATCTCTCGCGTCCCTGACGCATCGACCACCCGCCTGCGACAAGCCGGCGGTCTTCATTTACCCCGACGGGCTCCACACCCGTTGCGGGCGTGCTCCCATCCAATCGTAGGAGCTCGCATGAATCGCCAACGTCTTTTCTCTTTCGGACTGATGGTCTGGCAGACGCATGGTCTTTCTCATGACCAACTGCTGCGGATCGTTGGCGCGAAAAAGCGTTACTCGCCACAGTTCCGCGCGGCAGCGCTACGCCATCTGGTCGCTGCCGCTCCGGTTTCGATCACCGGGGGCCGTCCTTTCGCCGAGCGGCGCCGTCGCGTGCGCGCTCATTACCGCGTCTAGCCAGCAGTATTCACTCACCCAACGGGGCCACCCCGTTGGGGATGTGCCCCGGATTACCTATGGAATCCGGCATGTTTAACCACTTTATCCAGACCTTTATCGACGCCCAGACTGCTGCATGGCGTCACTACAGTGCAGTCGCCGCAACTGAAAAACGCCTCTTTAGCGATAGTCACGACCCCGCCGTGCGCGTGCCAGCTACCACCCAGGTGGTCGACGAGCTACGGCGCACGTACGAGACGCTGGCCATGCGCATTATCTTCAAGGCTCGCGACGAATTTACGGTCGGGGCGAAGCGGCCGGTGATCCATCGTGCAACGATCTTCGAGGCAGCCGGCTTCGATATCGAGCGCTCGCTTGCGCTGGGCGAGGTCCCCGACTTCGACTGGCTGTATGCGGTTCTCCGCGCGAGACTCGGCGCGGGGGAGTGTTCGCTGTGAGCCGAAAATCTGCGCAACGCAAACACGACCTGACTGCCGATTCCGCGCAAAAGGAACTCGTCAAACTCATCCAGTCGTTTTCTCACTGTCACCGTCTTCACGCGGTGTTCTCCGACTTCGTGGAACTGAGCGCGCTCGCGATCAGCAACAGTGTCGATCGCGCGCAGTTCGAAACGCGAGAGAAACGCTACCTCGACATCGTTGGAAAGTACAAGCGGGACGAAGTTGACCGGTTCCCGCAGATGCTCGGTCTGCTTGTCGAGTCGTTTGAACAGCGCGTCGCGGTGCTCGGCAAGCAAACGTCCGACGGCCTGCCTGTTAGCGGTGGACTGACGGACGTCCTTGGCGAAACCTACATGATGCTGGGGCTCGGCAATGACCGGACGGGGCAGTTCTTCACGCCTTTCAGCGTGTCCCGGATGATGTCGATGATGGTGATGGGAGACGTTGGTGCGGAGGTTGCGCGCCGCGGATTTATCCGGGTGAATGAACCGGCCTGTGGTGCGGGCGGCATGGTAATCGCGGCCGCAGACTCGCTGCTCGCTGCTGGCACGAACTATCAGCAAGCGATGCACGCAACATGCATAGATATTGATGCCTGCTGCGTGCATATGACATACGTCCAGTTGTCGCTACTGCATGTACCTGCAACGGTCGTGCACGGCAACGCGCTGTCGATGGAGGTGTGGGGCACCTGGTACACGCCGGCACACATTCTCGGCGGCTGGACGTTCAAACTGCGGCGGCGACTCGAAGCGGATCTGCTTCGCGAGGCTGTTGCTCCCGAACGGCAACCCGTGGCGGAAGCCGCAGGGACGCACAAGATTGAGGCGGAGGCCGCTTTCGCGGCTGAAGCTGAGACGTCGGACGTGGCGGTGCTGGAACGCGATCTGGTGACCGCCGTGGTTGAGCGAAGCGCGGGCGATCGAATGTCGCTAGCCGACCTTTTCGAGCAGTCGCTGGCGAGCGGTACGCGAGAGCGCACCGTGTTCGACACGATCGACCAGTTGACCCTCTTCTGAGAGCAAGGCCCACCCGATAACGGTGGGCCTTTTTTTTCGAAAGCGGGGCGGAATTCTCAATCTTTTCGGTCTGGACGCGGCTTCTTAAGACGTTATCTTAGCCATACCTACCGCGTCTCTGACGCATCGACCGCGCCGGCACTGCCCGGCTTTTCATCTTTGACCCCATCGGGAACCACTCCCGACCGGGGGCAGGTTCCCTCTTCGGAGAACCTGCAATGCAACAACAACTTACTGCTCCCCTCAAGCGCATCAAAATCGGTCGCAATCCCCGCACGTACTTCGATCCGAAGGCGATGTCGGAGCTGACTGAGTCGATCCGGGCACACGGCGTTGACACGCCGATCATCGTCCGTCCGGTCGTTGAGGACGATTTTGACTATGAGGTTATCGCCGGTGGCCGTCGCTATCGCGGCGCCATGGAAGCTCACGGCGAAGACTTTCCGATGCCCATCGTCGTAAAGGACGTCGACGACGTCGAAGCGCGGCGTATTGCGCTTACTGAAAACATCCAGCGCGACGACCTGTCTCCCACCGAGGAAGCCCGTGACGCTGCGGAGCTGCTCGGTCTGCAGGGCGGCGATCGCGACGTGACGGCCAAGATTCTTGGCTGGTCGCGCGCGACGCTGGATAGCCGTCTTGCGCTCCTGAACTGCTCGACGGCGGTGCTCGATGCATTGAGCGAGCGAAAGATCAATATCGCTCACGCCGAACTGCTGGCGGCACTCTCGAAAGAGAATCAGGACAAGGTCCTGCCTGTCGTTGTCGCTGAGAAGCGGTCGGCCGCTGATGTGCGCAAGCTGGTGGAATCGGCGTCGTGCGCGTTGGCTCCTGCCATCTTCGACAAGACGGACTGTGCGGGGTGCCCGCACAACTCGTCAACGCAGGCACAGATGTTTGGCGAAGCGATCGGTACGGGAAACTGTACTAACCGCACCTGCTTCAACGAGAAAACGGAGAAGCAGCTTGAAGCGACAGCGGCAGGCCTGCGCGATGAGTTCCAGACCGTTCGTATCGTGCGGGCAGGGGACAACAATACGCGCGTGCAACTGGCTGTCGACGGCACGAACGGCGTTGGTCTCGAACAGGCGAAAGCCTGTCACGGTTGCGCAAATTACGGCGCGGCAGTGAGCGGCCTCCCTGATTCGGTCGGTAAGGTTTATCGCGGCCAATGCTTCGACACCGTCTGCAACATGAAGAAGGTGGCGGCTCGCATCCAGGCTGAAAAGGCTGCAAAACAGCCGGAGAAGGCCGAAGGTGCGAAGTCGGCGCCGGCGGCGAAGAGCGCGAACAGCGCGGGCAGCAAGTCAGCCAGTGCACCGGCCTCCACCAATCCCTCGGTCACGGTCATCGCCGAGTCCGAGAAGGTGAAGGCGTATCGCGTGAAGCTCTGGCGCAAAGCGCTGCGCGTGGACATCGGCATGAATCACGAACTGGCTCGCCAGTACCTGATTGCAATCGTGCTCAGTGGCCACGCCCGTCAGATCGATGACGCGTCGTTCCGCAAGTTTTTCGAGCGGATCGCGGAGGGTGAAGCACCGCTCGCCAATCTGCCTAAAGCGATCGACGCCGTGCAGGCAACGAACGAAAGCAAGCAGGCCGACCTGATGATCGCAATGCTGTTCGCAGCGATCGAAGGGCTCGAGGTGACCAACCTCACCCAGCTTTGCAAGTCGCACAAGCTGGATCTGAAAAAGCACTGGAAGCTCGACAAGGAGTTTCTGGAGCTGATCACGAAGTCCGAAATGACCGTTCTCGCCGACGAGCTTGGCATTCGTGCCGCGCTTGGCGACAACTTCAAAAAGGTCTTCGCGAAATCCAAGCCGGAAGTCATCGAGGCGTTGCTCAAGGTCGAAGGTTTCGACTACGCGGGCAAGCTGCCGAAGGTTCTGAAGTTCTGATCTGGCGGGGCGCGTTCAGCGCCCCGTTCCCCCTCTATATGTATACGCCGCCCCGCGCGGCTTTTTTTAATTTTCTGGAGTCTCTTATGTTTCAGCAACTCGAAGCGCTTGTGCGTTCGTCCGGCAAGGTTGTCATGACCCTGCAGGCGTCCGGCGACCAGCTGGCGGTGTTTGTCGTGCCGCACGGCGCGACGGACCCGGCCTTGCGCCAGCCGCTCGTCCTCACGGCGACGGCAATTGAACTCGACGAGGGTTTCGCCAATGCACTGTTGACCTATGCGGGTTCGCACAAATCGCTCGAGGAACAGGTTGCCGTCACGGCGGCGATCCTCGACGAAGCGAAGAAGTCGCAGGTCGGCAAGGCGCAGAAGGCGTTGCAGGGCGGTTCGAAAAAGGTGCAACCCGCGCCGGCTTCGAACAGCGCGGCGGACGAAGACGAGAGCGAAGACGAAGACGAGGCGCAAGCGTCGGATTCGACTCCCGCATCGGCAACAGCCGCACCCGCATCGGCATCGGCCGAGCCGAAGGGCACGGATCTCCTGTCGCTTCTCGGTTAAGGAGATTTCCCATGTCTATCTCCATCGCCGCAGTGATCCGCGAATTTGCCTACAACGGCATGAACCTGCTCGATCCGGGCCCCGCGTTCACGCCCGACCAGGTTCGCGATCTTTACACCGCGCAGTATCCGGAACTGACGACGGCCGCCGTAGACGGGCCCGAGATCAAGGACACGGTGATGCGCTACACGTTCGTCCGCGCGGCGGGTGCAAAAGGCTCTCATGCGTAGAGACGCTTTGCTCAAGGCCCTGTCCGGTAAGGATGCGGCATTCAACCAGGAACCGCCCGAGAGGGCGGTTTTTTTATATGACGAGGAAGCCCGCTCATGCTCTTCGATCCTGCAACAACTGATTCGCACCTCGCTCTCGGCGCCGGTGGGTCGTGGCAACCGCCACGCGCTGCCGTTGCCCGACGTGGATCTGCCGTTGATTTTCTGACGCTTCCGGACGTCGCCGACGATGTTCCTGTCGAGGCGCGCGTGAAGTGGCGTGCGGACGTTTCCCTGACGGGACTCGCCAGAAAGCATTTCCTGCATGGTCCGTTGCTCGCCGCTGACGTGAGCAATCCGATTGATGCGGGGGACGCGTTCCAGCAGGCTTTTTTTGCCTGGGTGAAGCGCCAAACCGCATCGCTCAAGCGCATCACGCTAAAACCGTGTCTCTTCGACAGCCTCGCAGTGCGGGATGTTCTCCAGCACACGGGCACCGCGAACAACGACGAAGATCCTTCGTCGCTGTTCTTTACGCTGGAGTCGCCCGAGGAGTGGCTCTGTTCCTTCGGGCCAATGGTGGGCAGGTTACGCGCGGCGCACCCGTTGCTCCTGCGTACGGTCATGTCTGTCATCAATCGTGCTGCCTGGCGCACGGTCTGGCTGCGTACGCCGGACTGGTTCATGTACGAGTTCGCTTGCTGGTACTGGGAAGGCGACGAGAGCATCACCGACGCGGATGCGGAGGAGATGCTCAAGGAGCGATTCGGCGAAGACGCAGAGGCGCGAAAAGCGTATCTGCCTTCGACGGTCAAGCCAATGCTCTGTCCTGAGGATGCGGAACCGTCCGTCTTCTCGGGCGGTCGCTGGCGGCTTCGTCAGGCGTTGACCGATGACGAGCTGCTCACCCTGCGCAACAGAAGCAAAGGAACGGTTCGGCGTGTCTGCACCGAACTGCTCAGGCTTAACCGCCTGATGCACGGCACGCGCCGACGAAAGCTGTTTAACGCTTCGTATGAGACGAACCCCGTCTACGCGGGATGCGGGATTGTTTTCGATGGCAACGAGTTCATCGGCGACATCCTCGACTGTCATTTCGATAGCGAAGCCCAGAGCGGTGAGGTCACGACCTATCACGGCTTTATCGCATTGGGCGACAACGCGCGTGCGATCCGCCGGCAATACGCCGACTGGACGCTCGCGTTTTCAATCCTCAAACGTCTCGACAGCCTGCTGGCGCTCGTGACGCATATTCTTTAAGGAGTTTCCCATGACCGGTATTACGACTGGCCGCGCCAGCGCGGATGTGTCACTTCAGTCCGCGTTGCTGCTGTATGGCGCAAGGCCTGAGGAAACGGTGTTCGCCACGGCGCACCCGATCGCTCTTGTGAAAGGTCGTCCCACGATCGGCGCTGGACGGCCATTGCAACGTGACGCGCTCATTTCGGCGTTGACGAAGCTCGCGGAACACGCTGCACCGAAAGCGGAATTTCTGCCGCCAACAGTGCTGGGGATGTCTCCCGCCGCTGTTACGTGGTGGTGCCCGCCGGCATTACGTAGGGTGTTCTTCAAGTGCGCGACGCTTGGCGAACGCTCGGCGATCGTGCCGCATCCCGGCCTGGTGTTTCAGGCGTCGAACGTCGGTTTTCGCGTCTTCGCAGTCGCGGACGCAGATCGGCCCACCGCCGGAACAAAGCTGTTCGAGCCGCCTTATTTCAACACCTGGGACAACGGCGGTATCTGCATTGGGACTGCACGTGTTCCAAAGCGCGTCGACGTCGCGTCGATTCCCCGCTGGGAAGCGGGTTTCTTTGAGTCGGCATTCACCCATCCAAACGCAGGCGGCAAGCGCGTGAGCTATACGGATGGTGAATACGCCTTCTGGCGCGACATGCTCGACGGCAAGTTCGGCGAAGCGTTCCCGATGGAGTGTCTTGTGCCAACGAAGTTTGCAGCGCTGGCGCTGGTGAATGGTCGGGTTGGGGGTGTGGCATGAATGCACTCGATACGGTTCTGCAGAAGTCATTCCCGTCCGTTATGGTGCCGCGCAGTGAGGCGGTGGAACCCATGACTACAGACGGTGAACGGCTGCTGACTGCCGCCAACGGTATCTGGCTCGAAGTGCAGCGGCCGTGGATTCGTGTGGTTCGCCGCATCGCGCGGTATGACGTGGCCACCGCGATTCCTTACGGGGAGATCGCCGAATCGACGGAACTGCTGTGCGGCGCCATACCCGCGGAGCACGTCGCTGCTTTCTACCGGATGGCGCACGCTGCGCTGCCCAATGAAGCGGGGGCGTGGATCGTCTGGAATCGGCACACCGGTCAGTTTCGCACGGTGTCGCTGCCTTCGTTGTCGCATGGTCCGGGTCATCTCAGGTACGAGCGACCCTTGCTGGATGAAGGCGAAAGCGTTGTGGTGGACTGCCATTCGCATGGTTCGGGCGACGCATTTTTCTCTCGCACGGACAACGATGATGACCGGCATGACGTGAAGCTCGCGCTCGTGCTCGGTAATTGTGATCGTTCGCCGTCGACGGCATTCCGTCTGTGTGTGAAGGGGATTTTCGAGAAGCAGGGCGGAATTCCCGGAACGTGGCACGTGGCGTTGAAAGCGGAGGTGACGGCATGAACACCGCCATCAGACACTGCATCCCTCAACACATGCTCACGCAGGCCTGGCGGGTGGTCGTCGTGGGGGCGGGTGGCACCGGTAGCGCATTGCTACCAAGCCTCGCGCGCCTGCATCACGCAATGATCGAGCTCGGACACCCCGGCGGAATCGAATGCACGGTGTACGACGATGACACGGTCAGCGAAACGAATGTCGGCCGGCAGGGGTTTTATCCGAACGACGTTGGCCAGTACAAGGCGCTGCTGCTTGTGAACCGGCTCAACAACCTGATGGGCACGCGCTGGGTGGCCGAAGCACGCCGTGTTGATTCGAATGTCCGCCTTCAGGCGGACCTCGTGATCGGTTGCGTCGACACCCGGCGCGCGCGCCACGCGATTGTGCAGTCTGCAAAGCGTGGATCGTGCCGCTATTACCTCGACTGCGGCAATGAGACGGATCGCGGCCAGGTCATTCTCGGCGAGTTCGGAAAGGCACGGCATGACAGGCTGCCCCATGTGGGCGATCTGTTTCCGGACCTGCTGAATGCGAAGAATGATAAAGGTGATGATATGCCTTCCTGTTCGATGGCCGACGCGCTGCGCAAGCAGTCGCTGGTCATCAATCAGGCGATCTCGGTGCAGGCGTTCAATCTGTTGTGGACGCTGTTTCGCACCGGGTCGCTCGACTGGTCGGCGGTATTCGTGAACCTCACAACGGGGCGAACGAACCCGGTTGCCACTGATCCTGCTGCATGGGCTCGCTTCGGGTACGAAGCGCCGAAGCTGGCGGAGAAGAAGGCTCGCAGGAGCCGGAAAAAATCCGCCGTAATCTGATATGCCGCTTCCTTCGGGAAGCGGCTTTTTTTTAACCGGAGAATCATGAAACAAGCGATTGTTGATTGCCTGTCGCAGCACGGGTGGGCCAAGGACCGGATTGTGGACGCGTTCAGCAAGACGTTCGAGACCGTTGTCGCGCCGAAGCGGGCCAGCATCTGGCTAAGATTCGAGCGCGAGTGTGATCGCTGGTGGCTCACCGACGGCGAATTCACCAGCGCGGGCGAGAATGTATTGGCGGGTAGCTTTGCGATATTCCCCAGCGGCATGCCTCATATCGAGATCGAGGCCACTGTCGCGGCGCTCGTTGCGGGTATGGAAGGCAGCATTGCTGGGGCGTATTCGGTCCGGCTGCTTGGCCAACGCGCGCGGGAGGGATCGCCGGATGCATTCGGCCACCGAGGCTGAATTTCCGCTGTTTGCGTTGTACCAGTGCATCGGAAGCCCAAAAACGTGTTGTTTGGGCGACGCTCTACTGAACTTATGACGACGAGCGCCGTTCCCTCCGGGGAATGGCGTTTTTTTTCGTCCGCTCAATCCCGCTGTCCGATCGCGTAGTCTCAGAAGGCGAACGCGGCTTGCGTCGTGACTGCACCTGCTACGTCGTCGCGTGGGCGCGTTGCTGGTTGTGTGGAGCTACGCGCGGCGATTAGTTCGTCACACCGCTGTACGACCGAGTCGGCCGTCCCGTGCCCGATGTCAATGCCGACGAGTTTCGCGACGCGGGTGCGAACGCTTGCGAGCAGCACTGCCTCGTCGTAGGTTGTCCTTTCCGCCACTAACGCCGATCGCGGCGACCGCGTTTTGATCGAGCAGCGCATTAACCCTCCGGTGTGGTGGTCACAAAGCGCGCGAGCCCGGCAACCGTTTTATGCAGCGAGCGGTGCAGTGTCGACAGGGTAATGATCTGGGATGACATGGCGGCTAGAAGTGGACTTGATGATCCATCTTCGTAGCCGCCAGAAAAAGTCAAGGCGTCGGCGCCGGGTACCCCCAATCGGTGAAAGCGAGGCTGGATCCACGAGGTTTCCAGGCTTCGGCGGCTCAGATGTGCCCTAGGCTCACCCTATCACCCGCGCTTCTGCGCATCGAAAGAACACTCCAGCTTGCTGGGGTGCTCGAACCTTTGACCGGCAATGTCGGTCCTCCACGACGGTTCAAACCCGTCTGCCTACCCTGTTGGGAGCCATCCCAACGGGACCGGCTCCTTTTTTTTCTGGAGCCGCACCATGTTGCAGCAAGTCACTTTCTCGCCGGAACTCGTCAAGGCTTTGGCAATCTCTGCCAGTCCCCTCAAGGTTTCGGAGAAGTGGGGTTTCCGCGAAAACCAACGTGTCGTCGCGCAAGCCATTGCGAAATTGCCGATCCAGACTTACTCGGCCACGATTCTGTATGTCTGGGAAGATGGAACAGCAACCGTGAAATTCGATCACCAGATCCCTTTTGATACCGAGCGTGAGCTCGTCCAAAGCGGTCGCGTCGACCTGCATTACCTCACCCGCATTTCGTCGTAACCGCGTCTGTCCGATGCGTCAGGTGAAACCACCTGTCGCACTCATCCAATCCTTTTGGGAGCCAATCCCAACGGGAACCGGCTCCCGTTTTCTGTGGAGCTGTTCCATGTCGAATCGTAAACACACGGCCACGGCCGTTTCGTCCAAGTTCGTTCTGATCGTCGCCGCCGCTCTCGCTCTAACGGGCTGCGCACTGGTCATTTTCGGCTGCGCGTTCGAAGCGCAGAGTCAACTCGATCTGCTGCGCGCATCCGGACCGGCTGCTCTCGATACCTATCTGGCGCATGTCGGTTCGCATCAATTGTCATTCGCTGCGCTCATGGTTGAGTCCGTTACCGGACACGGCTACGCGTACAGCGCGTTCATACAAGGCGTCGGCCTCTGGTTTGTCTTCGTTCTCGCACCGCTCTCGGTCGTGCTGCTCACCGCAGCGCGCTGGTTTGCTGTTCGCGAACGGAGCACGAGCCTTCGCCCTGCTATGGCTCACTGAACCAAACACCTTTTTTTCCCGTCAGGGCGACCTCCCTGACGGGACGGTTGCCCCAATCTCGTTGAGGCAATCAAATGTTCAAGATCATCGTCAGTCTCGTTCTCGCTTCCATGCTTTCCGCTTGCGCAGGTATCGACTTCGGTTCGCCGAATACGTACCAGCGGTATGACGTTCAGCACGCGGGCTCCCTTGAACAGGGAACGGTTCTCCGCACTCGCGCAATCACGATCGAAGCCAGCCAGGACAACTCCGGGCTGACGTCGCTCATCAGCGCGGGTGTCGGTGCTTTCCTTGGCTCACGCACGATTGGCAACGGCACCGGTCGCTACATTGCCGGCGCCTTGTCCGGAGCCGCATCCGGCTTCATCACGCAGAAGGTTTCGCAGGTGCTGTCGCATCACGCAGGTCTTGAAATCATCGTGCACACGAGCACAGGGCGCGATGTGGTTGTGGCTCAACCCGACGATCAGCAGTTCGCGCCGGGCGATCACGTTCTCCTCATTTCCACCAACTCGGGCCTGCGCGTTACGCACTGACCTGGCTTCCTTCCTGTACGCGCCGGTATACGCCGGCCTGTCTTTTCATCGCGAGGTGTTCCCGAAAGGGCACCTCGCATTTTTTTTTGAGGTCCGTATGTTGAGAGTTCCCAAGGTGTTCTATGCCGATCGCCGCAGTTCGGGAGCGGCGTCGGACGCCGCAATAACTGACCACGCGACGCGGATGTTGCGCCGGGTAGCGCGAGATCTTCGTCTGCGTCCGCACGATCACGAGATCGTCACCGAACCGGCGCGTCACGGCCGCGGCTGCCGCGTCACGCTGCGCACGCCGGCGGTCATGCTGGAGGTCGCTGACATACCGAAGCGACAGAGGGTGGCTGTGTCGTTTCGCACCCGTCGAGGTCGCTCAGGCATGTCGGGCGGTGTGGACAACGCGGTGCCCTTCGAGCAGTTGTCGTCCCGTGAAGGCTACGATGCCTTGCTTTCGGGCCTGCGGCTGGCCGCTGGTCTTGATGGCGAACGCCGATAGGTGATGTCGATGGAAATTGTCGAGATCACTGTCGAATACCCATCGGGCATGGTCGTGACCGATCAGGCGACTTTTTCCCGAGAGCTTGGGCAAGTAATTCCGTCCGAGCGCCTTGCTTCTCTCTTACGCGAATTGGGCGCAACCGAGGCACCGCCGGTTGTAAGTGCTCTGATCGACGATCTGGATGCGCCGCTCGATCATCGCGTGGACGGTAGTTTCTCGGTCAGTGTTCCGGTCGCGAACGTCGATCGAAAGCGGTCATTCATACCGCTCGGGCAGGCGTGGAGCAAGGATCAGAGGCAGCAGTTCGGTCGCTTCTGCCACGCGCTCACCGTCGCTTCGCTAGTGAGTTTCGTTGGATATTGGCACTCGACCAGCGATTGGACGTGGGGCGCTGTTCTCAACGAGGCAGCGCTCGCGGCGATCATTGTGCTAACCTTTACTGAGGGCATGGATTCCATGAACGGAGAATGACTATGGGCTTCGGTGTAGTTGCGCTAATCCTGACGATTGCGATTTGTGCGTATGGCAAGCACATGAGCGACCTCGGCCGAAAGGCGGATCGCGAACGTCGGCATCCGCGCGTTCCCCGCTGATTGTGACGCGGACCGGCTTTAACCGGTCCGTCTTTTCTTGAAAGGCTGCACCTTCGGGTGCGGCCTTTTGCTTTTTATGGGCCCTCTATGTCCGAAACCCTTGATTTGCCGGTCGCGCTGGCGGCCGCACCCTTTGAAACGCTTGGCGCGACCGTCGGCAGTGTCGTAGAGCAGATTTCCCGTGCCCTGCGGCGGACGGGGATCGAGCCGGAGTGGGTGACGCACGCGAATTTTATCGACGCGGACTGCCCGGACCGGTTTGGCCTGCCGCCCTTGGCGCCGTGGCCTGTCGAGCAGTCAAACCGTCGTTTGACCCTGTCGGTCGAGCGCGGCAATTCGGAAGGCTGGATTATCCGGGTCGACCTGATTGAACTCGTCACGGACCGTGACTCCCAGTTGTGGAAGAGCGTCCCGCTCATCCGCATCAAGTCGCTGTCACGCTCGCAGGCGTGGGCGGTGGCGGCGGTAGTTTCGCGCATGCTCGATATCGACTGACCAGTTTTCTTTTCCTGAACCCCGACGGGCCAACATCCCATCCGGGGACGTTGGCCCTTTCTTTTTGCGGAGCCAACTTCATGTACCAACTGTCTATTCCCGGCGAAAGCTTCACCGTCGCGACGCTCGCAGGCGTCGTTGCCCTGTTCGCCAGCGAGCGTGTGAAGGAGACGGAAACATCGTCTATTTCGCTTTTCAGCGACGCTGTTCCGGCAAGCGTGACCCGTTACAACGGCGCGCTGGCGCTGCGGTGTGCAGGCTCAGCAGTCGAGATCGTCGCCCGGCTGTTCGGCGAGGTTCACGCGTTCTGGCTGTCCGCCTATGGTGAGCAGGCCCGTCCGTGGCAGATCCGCCCGGCGCACTGGGAGGAGTTGTTCGGCCTCTTCGAGCTGGCGCGTGCGCCGCAGAGTTTCCTGTCGACGAACCAGATCGATGCCGAAAAAGCGGCCGCGCGGGATGCTCGACAATTCTTCAATCTGTCGTCGCTATTCCATGACGCGGCGATGGCGCGCTTTGGCTTTGGTTCCGGCGGTCCAGCAGTGGCCGGCGGCCAGGTGAACGGCCGCCACGAGGTGCACGTTGCTTACGCTCTGCTTCGGAACGAGGACGTCCCGACCGCAGTAATGGATGACTACCGTGCGATGGAACGGCCATTCCGCTACGACCTCGAGTGGGCCGTACCGCTTCTCGACGTGCCAGAAGTTCGCGGCCGGTTTTCTGCCGGCAGGTTGCAACGGGTGAGTTCGATCATGCGTCACGCGAAGCAGTCGCTCACGGCGGAAAACCTCGACGCGATCGTTGCCGCGACGGCAGGCTTGCCAGAAACGGCAGGTTATATCGAGGTCGAAGATGCCCTGTTCGATGCGCAGATCGTGAACGCCGAGCCGTTGCCAGCAATGTTCGACACGCCCGTTGCGATCGGGCGGCCGGTCAACGACTTCGCTGCGAGGCTGCGCCAGTTGCAGGCGGACTCGCGGCGCGACAAGCCAGTGGACCGGGCCGACATGGAGCGTGCGCAAGGCCGAATGAGTGCGCGGCGGCACAAGCTCGAATGCGAAATGGCGGTTCTCTCACACGGGCGCGAGTCGTACGAGTGGGCTAATCGCCTGGCTGCAGCCATCGAGAAGCGCGACATTGCGAGGCTGCTGGACATTCTGGACACGACGGATGAACGAAATGAGAGCAGCAAGCGTGCCGTCGAGGAGTTTCATGGCGTGAAACTGCGCGGAGCCAAAGCGAAGGCGCGGCGCCGGGCTGTCTTCGCGTTATGTGGCTTCGACGAGCCGGCCCAGGCTCAATGGGAAAAGGCCGATGCCGACCGCAAGCTTGAAGAGCGCCGGAAAGATGAAGCACGGCGTGCGAAGGAAGCGGCGCTTGGCGCCCGCTACAAGCGCAACGACGGCGTGGTAATCGATGGCGTCAAGCATGTCGACGAGGCGATCGCATCGGGCTTCAGCGAGATCCGCAACTGGCGCGCTGGTGCGATTCTTCAGTACGCACTGGTGAACCCGGCACTTAACGAGGGACGGCGCTTGCAGGCCAAGGACGGCACGCTAGCCTATGCGCGAGCGGTCCTCGAACGCCGTGCTGCGTAAGGGGAGGGCGTATGCGATTTGACCGTCAGGCCCGGCCGGAAGGTTTCTCCTGGACGAGCCGCCGTCAGGCACTGTTCCTCAGCCGTGAGCAGCGACAGCTGGAAAAGCTCGCGAAGGCGTATCCCCTGTTCAGCGACCAGCTTGAGCTTCCGCCCGCACGCACGCTCGACGAAGAGCTGGCGCGTCGTGAGAGGCTGTTCCTGCAGGCCGAGCGGCGTATGCGGGATCTGTACGCACAGCAATGGCGTCGCTCGCGTCGTGAGTACTTCGCGTGTACACCCGATCAACGGGCGCGGATCATGGAGGAATGGACCGGCTGGCCAGGACCCGCAAGACCGTCCGCGTTCTCCTATGTGATCGAGAAGCACAACGGTGTCGGTGAAGAAAAATCGCGCGTATTTCGTGAACGCGAACGCGCGATGAATGCGCGCATCGATGCAACGCTGTCCGCGCAGTGCTCGTTGTCGTTGTCCTGATTCGACATTTCTCTGTCTCAAACCGGCGCTATGCGCCGGTTTTTTTTCGTCCGCACCGAGTGTGAACCTGTGTCGGGCGAGGCCTAAGGGTGGTGATTTTGCGCAGCATACGGACAGGTCCGGTAACGACGGCTGCATAAACTGTCCATATCACCCGCGTCCCTGACGCATCGAACCGCCCCTGCGTGGGCAACAACTCTGCCCCGGGGAACGCGATCTCCTACGGGCGATGGCCGGGGCGCTTCCCAGTGAGGTCCCCATGACTGTTCTGAACAGCGGTTCTGAAGCCGCCCGCATCCCGGTCGCACAGATCGAGACCGCGATCAATGTTTGGCGCAACCGCAATCCGTCGATGTTCGAAACGGATGTGCTGGTGCTGTGTGCCGAAGCACGTTGCCTTGCCAATCTCTACGGCAGGATGATTTTCCTTCGCGAGACCGACGTGGCCCGTGAAGCGTTAAACGAGGCGCAACTGGCCGCTCTGGCTGGCGCGCAGACCTAAGTTTCATCCCCAGTTTTCCGCGTCATCCGACGCATCGACCTGCCGCGATAGCGGCACACCTAACCCGCCCCACAGGGACCACGTCCCTTGGGGCGCCGGTTCGTGGGGCATTTCTATTTGCGAGAACCCCATGAACGCACGTAATAACGCTGCTGCATCTACTGCAGTCGCCGAACAGGCGCCTGCCAACCAGGTCACTGCAGCGCAGTTGACCGAACTGCTCACGGCCTATGTTCCGGAACGGTTGCCGGTGCTCATTACCGGAAGTCCGGGTATCGGCAAGAGCGATATCGTCGAACAGGTTGCGCGAGCAACCGGTCACGCTCTACTCATCAGCCATCCGGTGGTCGAGGATCCGACCGATTCGAAGGGGCTGCCGTTTCCGTCTGTCGACGGCATGACAGCACGCCACCTTCCTTTTGGCGATCTTGAGGCGGCCGTCAACAGCAAGACGCCCCTAATCTGGTTCCTTGATGACCTGGGGCAGGCGTCGCCCGCGGTTCAGGCAGCCAAAATGCAGTTGCTGCTGGCGCGGCGTATCGGAACCCACGTCCTGCCGGATCACGTCACGTTCGTTGCTGCGTCTAACCGGCGCACTGACAACGCGGGGGTGACAGGCATTCTTGACCCCGTCATTTCGCGTTTCGCGACTGTCGTGCAACTGATTCCGACGATTCAGGGCTGGTCGGACTGGGCGGTGCGGCACAACGTACCGGCCGAGCTGATTGCGTTTCTACGGTTCAGACCGGATCTGCTGTCCGTGCGCAAAACGACGCGCGACATCGAGAATTCGCCGAGCCCGCGCAGTTGGGGTTTCGTCGGCAAGACGATGAACGTGGTTCCCAAGTCGCTCGAGTTGACCTCCTACGCCGGAACGGTGGGAGAGGGGGCGGCGACGGAGCTCCTTGCCTTCCTCGGCATCTATCGCGAGTTGCCCTCGCCGGATGCGATCCTGTTATCGCCTGACACGGCGCCCATTCCGGAAACGCCGGCGGCGCTGTTCGCAACGACAACCGCGCTGGCGGCGCATGCAACCGAAGGCAACTTCGATCGCGTGCTGACCTACAACGACCGGCTCATTGACGCCGGACATCGCGAGTTCGGCGCACTGCTCGCGCGTGACGCCATCCGGCGCACGCCGACGTTGCAGAACACTCACGCGTTCATTCGTGCCCAGAGCGGTCCGCTCGGATCAATCATCCGCGGCTGACCGGCCTTTTTTTCACGCTTCATCCGTTGTCCTTTGCCACGGCCCGCTTCGCGCGCGCCGTGGCTTTTTTCTTTCTGCGTCATCCATTCATCTATCTACCGGAGTCATTCCATGAACATCACCAATATCAAGTCTAAAGTCATGCTGTCGTCGGTCACGATCTCAACCTGGCAGGCACGCTGTTTCGACGTCAAGGCGACTGAAGAAGTCGAGAAGTCGCACGAGACGAAGGGTATCGGCCGCTTCAACAAGCGTCTGATGCCTGAACATGCGCCGAGCTACAAGGAGGTGGTATCGATCGGTAACCGCATCCGCTCGTACTACTATGACCACTCGCTGAAGTACGACCAGCTGGGCGTGCGCCTTCTGCCGACGATGGTCTATATGGACTTCGCGGACCATATGCGCAAGCTGAAGGACGAGTTCGAACTGGCCGTGTCCGTTTTCCTGACGGACTATCTGGACCTGAAGGAAAAGGCACGTGCTGAGTTGAACGGGCTGTTCAACGAGGCGGACTACCCGAGCCTCGCGCAGATGTCCGGGAAGTTCGGGATCAAGATGGCCGTGCTTCCGTTTCCGGACGCGGGCCAGTTTGGGATCGACCTGCCGGACGACGTTCTGTCAGCTTTGCGCACCGATATCGACCAGCACGTTCTGGCCAGTATCTCGACGGCCAATAATGATCTTGTCGGCCGCCTTTACGAAGCCACCTCGAAGCTTGCCGACCGGCTGTACGCGGAAGGCAATGTGCGACTGGACGTGACCAATCAGGTACGCGAACTGTGTGAGCTCCTGCCGAAGCTGAATTTCAGCAACGACCCGAAGCTCACGCACATCCTCGAGCAGGCGAAGAAGCACCTTGCCGTGCACACCGGAGCGGATCTGAAGGAGTCGCGTGTGCTGCGCTCGCAGGTTGCGGCAAAGGCCCAGGAAATCGAAGGCCTGATGGCGGCCTTCATGGGCAGCACGCCGGAGCCGATGATCGATCAGGAGCCGGCGACTCAGGAGCAGACGCCGCTTTTGCGTCTGGTCGCGTGAGATGGCTATGGACTCTCGTATCTCGAAGCAGCGTACCGCGCTGGTGCTGGACCAGCCGTTTTTCGGGGCGCTGGCGCTGCGGCTCAAGGTCGTCGAAGATCCTTCGTGCAAAACGTTCTGGACCGACTCGGTTTCGATCGGCTACAACCCATCGTTTCTATCGCAACTGAACGATCTTGAGACGCGCGGGGTTCTGGCGCATGAAGTACTGCACGTGGCCGGCGGCCACTGCTGGCGTCAGGGTGATCGCGACCCGGATCTATGGAACGACGCGTGTGACTACGCGATCAATCCAATCATCATCGATGCGGGCATGCAGTTGCCCAAGGGCGTGTTGATTGATGCGCGGTTCACCGGCAAGTCGGCCGAGGAGATCTACGGCATCCTCGCGCAGGAGAAACGGAGCAGGGAGAAGGAACGGCAGGAGCAGCAGGGTCAAGGGCAGCAGGATAGTGGCAAACCAGCAGGGAAGTCTGGCTCCCAGCCAGGGGTCCCGAACGGGGGCAGCAGCCTGCCGCAATCCGCGAACGGCGCGAACACACCGTCCGCAAACCCTAGCCCCAGTGCTTCGCCGCCTTCTCAGGACGCCACTTTCTCGTGTGGCGAGGTCCGTCAGTATGTCGCGGATGATCGTGCAAGGCAGGAGGCCGAGTGGAAGGTTGCCGTGCATCAGGCCGCGAAGGCTGCCCAGATGCGCGGGGGCATGCCGGGCGCGCTGCAGGGGATGGTCGCGCAGGCGGTCGAACCTGCCGTCGACTGGCGACCAATCCTGCATCGCTTTGCGCAGGACTCGTCGCCGACGGACTACAGCTACGTGATGCCGAATCGCCGTTATCTGCATCTGGGTTTGTATCTGCCCTCGCTGCATGAACCGGCGGTAGGCGACGCGGTGTTCGTCCGCGATTCAAGTGGGTCGGTCTGGGACGAAACGCAGGCACAGTTCGCAGCGGAAATAATCGCTGTAAATGACGGCGTGCGGCCGCGGCGGCTGATCGTGATGGATTGCGATACGCGCGTGACCCAGTTGCAGATCTTCGAGCGCGGCGACGCAGTCGATTTCGAACTGCAACCCGTTCGCGGCGGAGGCGGCACTTCGTTTGTCGAGCCGTTCAGGCGGCTCGCAGCGGAAGGCATTCATCCGGCGTTTCTCGTGTATCTCACCGACATGGATGGCCGCTTCCCCGACGAAGCGCCGTCGTATCCCGTTCTCTGGGCGTCGACCGCGCCGCTTAAACGGGCAAAGAAGGCGCCATTCGGTGAAACGGTTGAAGTTATCTGCTAGCGGCTTTGTGTTTGCCCATTCTCATGAACCCAACCCGGCTGCTGCAGCCGGGTTTTTTTTGCCTCGACGTATCGATATGTGGAATTCGAGGCGGTTCCATAAATTACAAGGTCAGTCAGAACAATCGCTGGCGTGGAAGCCTTGCTGGGCAAGGGAAACGCGGTTTTTGCCCATTGCGAGGACCGTGAGCCGGCTAACGGTTCTATTGCATAAAGTGCAATAGAAGGCCGCCCTTCCACGGAGAGCCGACAAATTAACGCATCGAGCGCAACTATCTGCAACCGCAAAAGCTCGATCCAAGGAAAATGAGTCGTTGCTATGGGCTGGAATTGAAGCAAAAGAAACAGCCGACGGCCAGGAGTTTTCTTTGCATTGGTGGAAAAAGCTGGCAATGCGTGGATGAGCGTCTCTCTGCGCCCGGATTGTGACTACTGGCGTGGAGGGGAGGCTGTCGCTTCGAACGCCGCGCCCTGACGGAACCGGTCGAGACGGTTGCTCGCTTCGGCCATCGCCGACATGGGTGCGCGCCGGAGCTGCTCGTCGTACATGGTCGCGATCATGGCGAACTGCAGGAAGCCGGCCTCGTCGAGACACCAGACGCCCGAGTCGCGCCCTTGATCGAACGCCTCCGAGATAACTGTCTCGGCGCTACGCATCTGCTCGACTGTTGTAGCGCCGTATCCCAGATCTGCTAACAGACCAACGAGAATCATCGCCTGGCACAGTGTCTGGGCGGTGCTCACATTCCCTTTTCCACGCCGCATGGCATCGAGGGCAAGGTGAATCTGAAGAGAGAGTTCATCCGCCGCCGCGCGAGGCATAGGCAATAACAGCGTCTTGCCCCGGCGCGCGTGGGTGACGTGAGGGCGTCGCGAGTAGTGAGTGTTTCTGGTCATCAAGCGGAACATTAAACAGTGCGAAGTCGGATTCCATACAGACGATACCCTTCGCAAGGGAGTCAAAAGCTACACGATTATGGGGCTCTTTCTGACTTAAGACCGTGAGCCGGCTCGTCCGACCGCGGGCCGGAGCACACGCCCCGTGGAAGTCTATGGTTGTTCAGCGACGAAAGCTCGCCGCGCGCGAAAGCTGTCTCATTTCATGCTTCTTTCCGTGCGTCGCGCAAGCAGGCAGTCTGAACAATAGCAGCATGTCTCAAGATACCGAAAATCCCCTGCTCAAGGTGCGCCCGCTCGAGGAGAGCGCGGTGCGGATGTTCTTCGAGTCTGTTCTTCCATTGCGCGAACAGTTCGAAGCGCCCGACGTTGCCGAAATCATGATCAACAATTTCGACAGCATCTGGGTAGAGCGGCGCGGGGTCATGCACCGGCTTCCCCTGGCACTTAACCAGGCGACCCTCAATGGCGCGATCCTGTCATTAGCCGCCTCCGTCGAGAAGTCAGCGCGCGCAGGTACCTCGCAGGGCATCATCAACGCCGGTCACAAGGGCTTGCGTATCGCCGCCGTGATGAGGCCAACAGCGATCGACGGCCATGCGCTGTCGATTCGAAAGCACCGGGAGTCCAACCTCTCCTTGCAGGATTACGTCGCGATGGGCGCATTCTCCCGCGTTCATGCACGCACCAAGCGCAACGACGACGACCTCTTTCATCCCGGCATCGAAAACGAGTCGCTCATGGAAGCGGTTCGCCAGCTTGTCATCCGGCGCAAGAACATCCTTGTCGCGGGCGGCACGTCGACAGGTAAGACGACGTTTCTCAACGCGCTAGGTGCGGATATACCGGACGACGAGCGCGTCATCAGCATCGAAGACACCATGGAACTGAAGCTGCGCGTGCCGAACCTGGTGCGCCTGCTGTCGAATCCGGACAAAGGTGTCACGACCCAGGCACTCGTTGCACTTTGCCTGCGGTTCCGACCCGATCGCATCATCGTTGGTGAGGTGCGTGGCGACGAAGCGTACGACTTCATCCAGGCGCTGAGCACCGGACACGATGGCGGCCTCGGGTCCATCCACTCGAACGACGCCCGCGGCGGGCTGAGCCGGCTTGAGAGCCTCGCCATGCTGGGTATCCCGACGGGTAGTCGCTGGGAGCTCTCTGACATGCGCAAGGCTATCGCGGACTGCTTCCACTACGTCATTCATCTTCGCCGCTCAGGCGAGTTGCGCCACGTATCCGAGATCGTCGAGATCAAGGGCTTTCAGAACGGGGATTACATCCTCAATCGCGTTTTTTAACTTACCGGAGTCATTGCATGAAGAAGTACGTCTCACAATTTTTCGCGGCCGCTCGCACGACCGTCGACGCGATGCATCAGTTCATCTGGTCCCGATTCCTGACGCGCCGCGAATTGCGCACCACATTGGTTGCCGCCGTCCTCGCCGGATTTGCGCCGTTTGCATCGGCAGTGAGTCTGGACGACCTGGGATCTGCAACCGACGCGATCTGCCTGATCTCCGCGTATATCAGCGGTCCGTGGCTCTTCGTCATTGGCTGCGTGGTGATCATCCTGGCCGCAGTCGCTATCGGCAGTTCTGAAAGCACCATCGTCAAGGTGATTTCTACATGTTTCGTCGGCATTGGCATCGCCGCATGCGCGGTACCAATCATGAAAAACCATTTCCACATCAGCTACACCTGTGCGTAAGCCGACAAAGGTCAGCCGCGGTCTTTCGCTGCCCCGTCAGATGGGCGGCGCCGACCGCGGACTCGCGATTGCCAACGGCACGATGACCGTGCTGCTCTGTTACGCCAGCACGACCCCGACATTTCTTGTCGTTGGTATCGGGGTGCACTGGCTGCTGCGCTGGAAGAGTGCACGCGATCCGTGGTGGCGGCAGGTCATGCTCGTCTATAACCGCTACGCGGATGTCTATCGGCCGTGGCCCTCGTCGAAGTCGTCGGCCCGATTCAAACGCCCCTATGGGTTCGATCAGGATCTTCCATGCTGAAAAAACGACTCGCCGTCCGGTCAATCCAGGAGGTCGCCCCGTGGGCCACGATGGTGACTCCCGAGCTTATCCTCGACAAGGATGGCTCGCTGCTTGCCGTCTTTGACTTCGAAGGCGTCGATGCAGACACGCCTAATGTTGGCGATATCTCGGCCGCGCGCGATAACCTCGACCACGCCTGCAAGAACTTCGACCATCGTGTTACGGCGTGGTGGAGGCTTTCTCACAGGCGCATTCAGGGCAAGATAGACGGTGAGTTCAATTCCGACATCGATGCGCACATCGATGAAATCAACCGCAGGCATGTGGGCAGCGGCAAGTACTTCCGCAACTCCCACTCCCTCGCGCTCGCTTTTACGCCCGAAACCGGCGTGAACCGGGTATTCGACAAGATCGCCTATCACATGACGGTGGGTGGGAAGTCGATGCTGATCGCCATGATCGAGGCCCTGAAGGATTCGCTGCTCGCGCGCAGCGCGTTTGTGTTCGATCTCGAACGGTTGACCTCCGATATCAAACGCTTTGAAGGCGTTCTCGACGCATTCAAAGGGGGTGTTACCCGCCTCAGGATGAAGCGGCTTTCACTCCAGACGGCACTGGCCTTCCTGCATCAGTCGGCGAACCCCTCCGTGCCGCCGCGGCGCGTTCGATATCCGGTGACGATGCTCGACTCTCACCTGACTGAGAGCGAGATCACGATCGGCGCCGAAATGCTGATGTTCGAGTCGGCATACGGAAAGCGCTTTGCCAAGATAGTGGCCGTCAAGGAATGGATGGGATTCCAGGAGGCGGCGCTTGATGTGCTAGGCGAGGTCGATGCGGAGTTGGACGTTTGCGTGATGTTCCGCTTTCTCGATACGAGCAAGGCGAGCGGGTACGTCGACACGATACGCAAGTTCTACAAGATGGCCGGGTTCAATCCTTGGGCGATGGTCAAAGCGTATTTTGCAAAGGAAGAGCAGAAGAACGACAAGGGACGGGAGACCCTCGCCGAAGAGGCGGAAAACGCACTCGCGAAGATCCAGGCCGAAGGCCAGCAATTCGGTTTCGCCAACGTGTCGGTGGTCGTCTACGGCAACAGTGTCCAGGAATGCGAGGACGCGACTCGTGAGGTCGTAGGTCGGGTCGGTAACGCCGGCTTCGGCGTCATCATCGAGCGGGACAATCTCTTTGCGGCATGGGCCTCCACCATGCCCGGCCGATGGGACCAGCAGCGGCGGTTGCAGTTTGTCGAGACCGCAACGGTGTCGGACATTGCTCCAGTTCGCAGCGTGGCCGAAGGCAGCGACGTGAACGCATGGCTGACACAGCAGTCCGGCCGACGCACCGGTCCGCTCACCATGCTGCCGACGCGTCACAAGACGCTGCAGCGCGTGAACCTGCATATCCCGGGTGGCGCATCACACCTGCTCGTGCTGGGTCCAATCGGCATGGGTAAGTCGATCATGCTGAACTTCCTGATGTCGCAGACTGGACGACACGGTGCGCGGCGCGTTCGCTTCGACAAGGACCGCTCCACGCGTATTCCGACCGTGCTCGCCGGCGGGCGCTTCATCGACGCGACCGGACGTTTCGAGGCGGCCACGTCGGTCAATCCACTGTCCCTGCTGCACGACAAAAAACACTACCCCTATGTCGCGGAGTGGGTGCAGATGGCAATCGAGGACGACACGTTCCGTTGCACGAAGCTGCAGGAGCGGGAGATCTTTGACGCAGTGGTGACGCTCGGGGACGGCTACGGCCCCGAACTCTGGACGCTGTCGTTCCTGAATACGCTGCTTTCCATTGAGCTGCGCGACCGGCTTGCTGTATGGACACAGGGCGAGAAGAACGGCCGGTTTTTTGACCACGCCGAAGACGCATTCGAACTGTCGGATGACATCTCTATCGAGATGGGCGATCTGTTCAATAACTTCCCGGTGGCTGCCGCGCTGTTCATGGACTACGCGTTCTACCGCATTGCGCAGTGGCTCGATGGCAGGCGCTACACCGTTATCGAGGTGGAGGAGGCCGGATTCTTCTTCCAGAACGAGCGCTTCTACAAACGGCTGGAAGTGTGGGCGGTGACCATCCGGAAGCTGAACGCTACCTTGATGATGGCGACGCAATCGCTTGCCCAGGTCGCCCGGATTGCGGACTTTGAGGTGCTCAAGGAGAACATCCCGAACATCCTCTATCTCCCGAACCCCGATGCGAGGAACAACCTCCACCTCTATCGCGACAAGTTCGGTCTCACGATGAGCCAGATCGACATGGTGGCCAACGCGGTTCCGAACCGCGATTACCTATGGGTGACGCCGACCCAGACCCGAATGCTGCAGGCGAGCTTCCCGAAAGAAACGCTCGCTGTGCTTCGGTCCGATGGGCGTGCACAGGCGGTGCTGGACAAGCACTTCAAGTCCGGTGCGCAGAACTGGAAACAGAATTACCTCGCAGAAATGATGACGCTCGACTGACCCAACGGGGACCAACCATGAAAAAACTATTTGTACGCCTGGCCGCGGCCGTCGGCCTCACGTTTTTCCTTTCGCAGGGCGCTTATGCGCAGTTGACGGTCATCGATCCGACCAACCTGATCCAGAACACGATTACGGCTTTGAAGTCGATAAAGACCGAGGTCTACCAGGACAGTAATATCGCCTACCAGTACCAGATGATGGCAAACCAGCTGTTGCAGGCGACCAATCTCGATCCTACCGCCATGAAAGCGCAGTATGACGAGATCACGGGTGACATCGACAGTTACAAAAAGCTGGCCAGCACGGCAACGGATCTCTACGGCGACCTTCAGGACGGCGGTCAGTGGCTGAACCATGTCCAGTCGCTTATCTCGCGATCGGGCAAGTCAAATGCCGAGTGGTTTGCCGACATGGCTTCGCTTTATAACCAGCGCGACAAACAGGCGACACAGCTTCTGCAGACTGGCAATAGCGTGATGACGCATATCCAGACGCTTGCGAAACGCCGGCAGGATCTGCAGTCACAAATGGCGCTGACTCCGACCGCACAGGCAACCGCAGAACT
The DNA here is from genome assembly GCF_003387275.1 of Paraburkholderia sp. BL6669N2. Taxonomy (NCBI): domain Bacteria; kingdom Pseudomonadati; phylum Pseudomonadota; class Betaproteobacteria; order Burkholderiales; family Burkholderiaceae; genus Paraburkholderia; species Paraburkholderia sp. BL6669N2. Next base: position 69,885 of record NZ_QUNA01000003.1, read on the forward strand.
GACCACCCATTACCTCGACATTGTCTCGAGCCAGATGAGCGACATGCTCCAACTCGCGGCAGGCAAGCAGCAGAAGGAGGCACAGCAGGAATCGGCGTCTAACGCGGATGACAAGAACAAGGCCGCATCGGCAAAGGCGTTCCTTGATCAGCAGCAAGCCGAGCGTGCGGCTTACGGCTTTTAGGACGGCGGGTCTCGACATGTGGCATGAATTCAGACGCATCATCGCTGCCGTATTGCTTCCCGTCCTGCTGCTCTGCGCGCCGGCGGCGGCATTCGCTGATGATCCTCAGGTACTTCCCGACGGTACGGTCGTCCCGGGTAACTCGTCGGGCAGCACCGCGACGACAACGGCGAGCTCGTACGTGAAGCCGGGCGAGTTTTCGGCCGGTAGCAAGCAGGCGATGGACAAGATCACCGCGCTGTTTTCGTCGGTGATGGACACCGCTGTCGCGATCAGCGAGCAGATCAAACCGGAGGCCGACAAGTTTGCTGGAGGACTCGGCGTTATCACGCTCGTCCTGGCCGCGGTGCGGTTTGCGGCGACAAAAGACCCGGTTATGGCATGGCTGGCATTCTTCGAAGAGGTCGGCATCCTCGGAATATTTGCATCGTTCTATATCGAGTTTTCGCAGTTTGGGCCGGGGTTCTACAAATGGTTCCTCACGCTGGCGACGACGATCGGCGGGGCCAACATGTCGAGCACGCTTAGCATCATCGGTAATGCAGCAGGGCAGATTCTCGACGCGATCGCCAAGGCATTCTCTGGCGCCGGCTGGACCGCCATTCTCGGGGTCATCGTTGCGATGGTGCCGTTGTTTTTCGCGTGGATCGTACTCTCCATCACCTCGGTCGTATTCGCTTTCTTCATCAACCTCGGGCAGTTGCAGTTCGCGTGTGGCGTCGTCATGGGGCAGATCGCATTCGCTCTCGGCTTCTCGTCGTTCACGCGCGGGTACTTCAAGACGTGGCTCGACTATATGATCAGCGCCGGCATGTACGCCGTCGTTGCCGCGATCCTGATGCGCCTCGTGACTCATAGCCTCATCGAAGCGGTCCAGGACGCAGCGGGGAAAGGCTTAACGACCACAGGGGCAAGTGGCTACGTGTTCGACCTCGCAATCTTCGTGTTCCTGGTGTCGTTCGAGATTCCGAAAATCGCGGGCATGTTTGGCGGGGGTGCGAATGCGAGCGGTGCGATTGTCGGGAAGGTCGGTCGGGCAGCTACGGGCGGGCTGATACCATGAGCGAACGCATTGCACCTGGCGCAGCTGCACTGATCGAGCAGCACCAGCGACGTATTGACCTGATAACGCAGTGCGCCAACGAGCCGAACAGGGCTGAGTTCGAGCGCAAATGGCTTTCGGTGCTGCGCGGCTGTGCGGCGTGGTTCTCCACGCTCCCGCTCAGCCCGCAGCTTTACCATGACGCCGGCGGGGCATTTCGCTGCACCGTCGAAACCGCCTTCTTTGCGATGCGGCTCGCCAGCGGGCGGAAGTTCGGTACAAACCTGCCTTCAGAACAGCGCAGGCGGATAGAGCCGCAGTACAACTACGCGGTATTCCTTTGCGCAACGTGTTCGAGGCTGGATGAGCCTTACCGGTATTTCCAGATCCTGCGCGACACTGACCGGGTTGAGTGGAATCCGTCTGTTCACGGCGCGCTTGAGCCGTGGCTTGGAAATGCGCCTTACCGGATCGTGGTCCGGCCGGTGCCGCTGCCTGTCGAGCGCATGCGCACGGGCATGCTTGCGCAGGTGCTGATCGGCTCACAGCTGCTTGCAGGGCTCGATGGCGAAGTGCTCGCGGAGACGTTCGGGGCGATCAATCCAATCCCGCATCCGCAAGGTATCGAGACGCTCTTGCACAAGGTGGTGCGTGAGGCCGTCAACGTTGCGGACGAGTCGGACCGGAAGGCGCAGCGGGGCGTGTTCGCGCCGGTGAGCTATACCGTTCCCTCTGCCGTACAGGTGGCTGCTGAACTGCAGCCAGTTGTCGCGCCGGGGCCCACGCCCGCCTCGCCGTCCCCATCACCGTCAGCCGCGACCTCAGTACCGCAAGGTGCTCCGGAGGCGCCGGCAGCGGAGGCCGCCACAGTCAGGGGGACGTCTGCGTCGCTTTCGCCGTCGGATGCCGCTGTCGCGCCAACTCCGATGCAGGCGGCGGAAGGTGCTTCTCTGGGCCGATCGGCAAGCCCGTCATCTGAGCGCCTGGCCGTCTCTTCTCCCGCGGCGCGCGCGCAGTCGTTGCATGAAGCCATCGGTATCACACCAGGGCCGGATCCGGCGGCCACCGCGCCGGAGCAAATGCTGGTCGACCCGACCGGAATGCGCGCAACTCCTCGCGCGGCGGACACGCGCGTGAGGCCTGAAGCGCCAGCAGGGTTTGACGACGTGCTGAAGGGCCTACCCAACTCCGTGCGTGAACTGTTCGTCGCACTGCGGGAAGACGTCATCGCGGGCTCAGCCAAGGTCGAGTGGAACGACAAGGGCCTAGTGATTGGCAAGCGCCTTATTGGTAGTTACGGGCTGGCGTCCAGCACGCTCGTTGAGCACATGCGCAAGCGAAGTCTGATGGTTGCGGATGGCTCTACTGACATTACCCTTGCCCCTCGGGCGGGCCAGCTTATTCTGGAGCGACCGGCGTGACCAGTTACATCAACCATTTCCGGCCGATATACGAGTTCCGCGCGGCCGTCTTCTGGCTCGCTGCGTGCATTTTGCTGCCGATCTCCGGCATGCCTTACGCGTGGGCATTCATGCTTGTTGGTCTCTCGTTCCTGCTGGTGCGCTCCCTGCAAATCTGGAGCGCGCTCAAGTTCCGCATGGCGATTTCGACCAAGTGGCTCACGACGCTGCAGGTGCCCAGGCTGCTGCAGGTCCAGAAGCGCATGCGCGAAGAGGCGAACTCAATGTACCTGGGCATCGGCTACGAATGGACCCAGAAGCATTGCCAGATCGCGCACGACATCCTGCGCATGCCCACGACTGACATACCGGGCCTGCCGCGATGGCTGAACAAGACGAAGACGGGTCGCAGGATCGAGGAAGCGATCGAGGGCATCTTCGCTCCCAAAGACAGTATCCGCGACGTCATGCCTCAGGGTTCTTCGTGGATACACGGCATGGAACCGAAGAAGGCGCTCGTTCCGTTCCACTACAAGGCGATGGGCGGCCACACCCTGGTGGGCGGCACGACCGGTGCCGGCAAGACGCGCACGTACGAGGTGATCTCCACCCAGGTAATCCACCTCGGCGACGTGCTTATCATCGTAGACCCGAAGAACGATGCCGAGTGGAAGCGCCGGGTCGAGAAGGAGTGCGCGCGATCCGGCCGCAAATTTCTGTACTTCAATCAGGCCAAGCCCTCGGAGTCCATCCGCCTGAATCCGATCGAGAACTGGTCGCAGCCCTCGGAAATCCCGAGCCGGATCGCCCAATTGATGGAGGAGGGACCATTCCGGGATTTTGCGTTCCTGTTCATCGACCGCGCCGTCAAGGGCGAACTGTACATCGGCGACAAGCCAACGTTGCGCTCAATCCTGAAGTACGCGCAGTCGGGGATCACCACACTGCTAGAGAAAAGCCTGAGGCGCTTTTTTGTGGAGCAAGGGCTATCGGACTGGGAAGAGCAGGTCGCAACTGAAACGACTCGCCAAGGCGCGCGCAACAACGGCGCCGGACCTATCGACGCCATGATCGCGCTGTACACCGCGCGGTTTGCGGCGCACGAGCGCGGACATGAAGCGATCGACGGATTGATCGCGACGCACGTGCACGACCGCGAGCACTACATGCGCATCATTGCGTCGGCCCTTCCTCTGCTGCAGATGCTCGCTACCGGCGAGACCGGATTGATGCTCGCGCCAAAGGCCGACGACTTCGACGACGAGCGCGAGATCTGGGATATCGACAAGATCATCAAGCAGAAGGCCGTCTTCTATATGGGCCTGGATTCGCTATCGAACAACATCGTGCAGAAGGCGATCGCATCGATGATCCTGTCCGACGTGGCGGCAGTGTGCGGCTCGATCTATAACTTTTACGATTCGCCACCGGAGGTGGTGCTCATCATCGATGAAATCGCGGAGGCGATCAACGAACAGGTGATCCAGATATTGAACAAGGGGCGGGGCGCCGGCTTCAAGGCGTTCGTCGCCTTTCAGGCGCGGGCGGACCTGGAGGCTCGCCTTGGAAATGCGGCCAAGATGCTGCAGGTTTTGGGCAATCTGAACAACCAGATCATTCTACGCTTGGAGGACAGTGATACGGCACAGTGGTTCTCGGACAAGGTCGGTGAAACCGCTATTCGCAACATGACGATCACTGGCAGCACGAGCACCGGCAGTGAGGCCCACATTGGTGAATTCACCGGCGGGGTTTCCCGTTCGCTACAACTGGAGAAGGCTCCTCTGATTCCCACTGGTCTGATACATAAACTTCCGAACCTGCAGTACTTCATGCGCATCTCGGGCGCAGCTGTGTATCAGGGACGTATTCCAATCCTTCAAGGCTAACCAAACGCATGTCTGCCGTATTTAAAAAAATCATCCGCGACTACAAGCTGTCGTCCCGCCTCGTCCCGGTATTCACGGTGGCGCCGGAGCTTGAACTCGCCTGCGCACGTGTGGCCGATTTCATCGGGGAGAAGTTCGTTGGCGAGTCAGAACCGCTCGTCAAGGAGATGCTCGACAGTGGCCTCGCGGCGTACAAACGGACGCGAAAGACAGGGAATCCGCATATTGCATTCATGCAGGGTCTGTTCGCGGGCGCGCATCTGCTTTACGCGCGCCGGTACGTCGCCCGGGACGGCGAGCGCTATCACGTATGGCCGCCGATGCTTGAGCCGGTCACAGAGTTCGAGGCACGGCATGTGGCGCTCGGCACCGAAATAGTCGACGAGCAATGCCCCGAGTCCATTACGCATCGTTCGGCTGCTTTCCAGTTAGCGGCTCGCGCACTGACCGGCGAGCATTTCAGGCTCTATTTCGAGGACTATGATGTCGCCCACACTTTTCCTGATAGCGAAGCTGTCGCGGGTTGAGCCGGACGTCGCGCGGCGCGCGATGTCCACCGCGAGGGCGCAGGACGAGGTCGACGCGCCGAGGCCCGCCGAATTTTCGAGGGGCAGCGGCGCGATGGTCTACGCGCTGGCCCTGTTCGTCACGCGCCGGCCCGTGCACTTCTGGCTGGGCCTAAGCGGGCTCGTCGCGTTCCCAATCTACATTCTCGCGAGGATCGTCACGAACCTGCTGGAGTGGGGTGTCCACACCTATGGCCAGTAGCCGCTTTGTATCCCACATAAAGTGGTGGTTCTTCTTCGTGCCGCTGATAGCGGTACTGCTCATGCCTGCGATACCCGACCGTTCATGGTTTTCGATCAACGACGAAGAAGTGAATTCCGTCGTCTCCATAGTAGGAGCCGACCGGGCTGACGAGGCCGTAGCCCTGACCAACGCCCGTTTCAGGCGCTGGTTTGTGCAAAGCGGTCTCGTGCGGTCCACCATGAACGCGGCCGGCAGCGGAGAAATCAGTGATGGCGGCATGTCGGACCTCGCGCAAGCCTGGGTGCACAACTTCTGGCTGGAGATCTACCGCGTGGTCTATCGCGCGACCGTGATGAAGCTATTCATTCTCGGCACGCTCGTCTTTTGTGTCGCTGCTTTCGTCGACGGTACGGTCCGGCGCAAGATCAAGGCGTCGGCCGCGGGCTTCGCAAGCCCGCTGTCGTTCCATCTGGCCGGGCATGGCATCCTGCTCGTATTCGGCGTCTCCTTCGCCGTGCTCGTCCTGCCGGTTCCCATCTACGCCCAGTGCTGGATTGCGGTGGCCGCGATCCTGGGCGCGCTTTTGTGGAAAGCGGCCTCGTCGTATCAGTAGAGCGACCGGGGAAAGCTATACGGTTTTCTGTAGCTTTCCCAGTTAAGACCGTGAGCCGGCTCGTCCGAGACGTGTTTTCACCCCTCGATCCCTGTCTTGCCCCCCTCCTTGGCTTTCGCGCTCGCTAGTCGTCTCACGCCAGCCAGAAACGCCTTCCCATATCGCAGTCGGCCTTAGAGCGCCGTTGCACGCAGTGTGCGCTGCGCTCCCGGCTGCCTCTAACGAAGCCGTCCAACGATGAGCTGCGATGAAAGCGGCTAGAAATCGCCCACGTTTTCGGCGGCGATCAACGTCTGCCGCGCAAACAATAGAGTTCATGCCGCGCGCGGGCGCGTGCACTTACCAAGGGACACAAATATGAGCGCCATCACCGAAGAATCGAAGCCAGACGCCGCCACTGAACCTGTTGCAAAGCCAGCGGGAGTTAGCGCGACCGCGGGGGACGCTACCCCGGTCGAACCGGCGAGTCTGGTTACCGACGGCGCGGACGGCGGTGAGATCGAGGCCGAGCTCCAGCAGATGGAGGACGCTGCCAACACCCTTCAGAAGGAAGGGATGATCAGCGAGTCGGAAGCCGCGGAAAAGCGCGAACAGGTCGCGCGTACGCGAAAGCTGTTTCGCGAACTCTCGCCGGCAGAGCGTGTAGCGATCGTGCAGCGCCGCCGGGAGATCGGCCGCGAACTGATGAACAGGCAGTTGTCCGGCGCTGCCGTCGTGCAGGCCACTGTGCGGCTGAACCATACGCGTCTCAAACCGCTGTTCGAGCAGTGGTGGCCGTATCTGAACCGCATGAGCATCAACCTGCAGCGCTTTGGGCGATCCACCTTCGGCACGGAAGATCTCGGCACCGTCACCGCCTGGTTTGAAAAGCAGTTTGGCGAACTTGAAGCCTACGTCGAAGAGCAACTGAACGTAGCCGCCGGCTTCCGCGAGAAGACGGAGGGGAGGATGAGGGAGCAGGGCGACATCGTGTTCGCGCCGACGGTCACGAAGCCTTCCCTCGACATCCAGGTCGAAGCCTACTCGCGCTTTTCCATGCGCGTTCTCTCGCTCCTGCTGAAGTTCGACAAGGTGATGGATCACTTCGACTTCCTGGTCTGGAATGGCGTGCGCGATCAGTCGGACGTGGACGAAGAAACCACCCGCTTCCTGCGCAAGTTCCATCCCGTCGGCGTGCGCGGCTACATGACCCACTTGCGCCTGATGACCACGGTGCGAGGCCGCTAACCGGAGCCCACAATGCTCGATGGGCTCAATCCGCAGCAGCGCGAGGTGGCGGAGCTACGCCGGCACTGTGTCGCCATTGCATGTCCGGGCGCGGGCAAGACGAAGACTATTGCCGCGAAGGCAGCCTTGCTTCTTGCCGATCCGCACGCAGTTGTCGGCGCGGTGACGTTCAGCAAGGACGCGGCCGTGGAGCTGCGCGACCGGATCCTCGCATTGGCCGGTGCCGGCGCGAGAAGCCGTCTGATTGCGGGGACGTTCCATTCGCTCGCGAACCGACAGTTGGGAAAACGCGATATTGCGACGGATGGGGACCGCGCAGGTCTTCTCGCGCGCGTGCTTGCAGAGCTTGGGCTTCAATGGAAGGTCGACGAGGTGATTCCGGTCATCGAGCGGATCAAGACCAACTTTGGACGCGTGGACGCCAACAGTCCCGACGCCCAGCTGTACCATGCTTACCAGGAGGCACTCACGCGCAACGGCAAGATCGATTTTCAGGACATGTTGCGGCTGTCCGTGGCTGGCATGGAAAGCGGGGACATCGAACCATACGGGTTCACCGATCTGCTCGTTGATGAATTCCAGGATACGGACCCGCTGCAATATCGGTGGGTCGAGCTTCACGCAAGGGCGGGCGCGAACGTCACGGTTGTCGGTGACGATGACCAGAGCATCTACGGCTTTCGCGCCGCGCTCGGGTTTCGCGGCATGGAGAGCTTTGCGGAATCCTTCAGTGCCCAACGCGTCGTGCTGGGCAGCAATTACCGCTGCCGCACTGAGATCCTGTCGGCGGCCGACCGGGTCATCCGGAACAACGTCGAGCGCGTCGCGAAGGTGCTGCAGGCCGAACGCGGCGCCGGGGGCGCAATTGCCACGCGCCGCTTTGACGACGAGTACGCGGACGCTGTGGCCGCAGTCGAGCAACTCCAACCCCTACTCGGCGCGGGTAACTCGTGCGCGATCCTCGCGCGCACCAATCGCATTCTCGATCCGATCGAAGCCGTTTGCCGCTCTCACGGTGTGCCTTACTATCGTGCATCTGGTAGTTCTGTGCTCAACCGGCCTCAGGGCGCGCTGATGTGCAACCTGCTGCTGATAGTCGAGGGGCGCAAGCAGAATGGGCTGGACGCGGTGCTTGGGTACACCGGCATGAGTTCGACGCATCTCAGTGCACTGCACCGGGACATGGGCGCCGAGCTTATCCAGCGAGCAAAAAAGGACCTCGTCGCCCTCGGCCTGCCGGAGGACACGGCAAGCGCGTATCGCGCCTTCATGAAGCGGCTCGCGGAGTGGACGCAGATGTCCGAACGCAAGTTCTATTCGCTGGCGCTCGACGGGGGTACTCGAAATGATGATGACCTACGCCCGGGACGATCAGGCAAAACGCGCGATACAGGCGACATACGATGTGCTGTCGCGCCTGACCGGGACGTTTGGCGAGCGCATCGAGTATCTGAAACGTGACAACAACAAGCCAGCGGACGGTGCACTGGTGCTCACGACCATGCACAGTTCGAAGGGCCTTGAATGGGATCACGTGTGGATCACTCGCGCCGAGGAAGGCGTCGTTCCCGACGAGAAGGGTACTGAATCGGAAGAGCGTCGGCTTTTCTATGTCGCCATGACGCGCGCCCGGGACACACTCACCATCGCTACGATCAAGAAGAACCCGGTCTCACGATTTGTAATCGAATCCGAGGCTCGCTAAGAGTGGCGTAGCTATGGAAACAGGGACGACGCGTTCGATCGGACGGTTAGCAAAAAAACGGGCGCTTGTTGAGGAAGCGCCCGTTGCATTTTTCGGTGTTTTGTCAGGGTTTGTGGGCGGAGACGAGATCGTTGGCCCCTTGCAGAGCTAACTGTCACGCATGCGCTGCGTCGTCACGGCTGGGCTCTTTGTCGCGAGGAACCATGGCGATTTTAACGGACAGAATTGGAAGCACCATCAGCGACGCATACAGGAATCCGTAAGAATAGTTCACCACAGTTCGGATATGTTCCTGGCGGTCCAGATAGCCATGTATTTCTTCGCGTGTCTTCCCAATCCTCGTCGCTAGCGCGCTTTCCGAAGACAGACCGTGCTGCGACAGTGCGGGCTCACGATCGGATGCTGTCATCCGCGGAAGGTCGGTTGACAGCGTCGTATCTCCAAGGAGACGGGCAGCTGTAGCCATGCTTCCGATGGCGAGCGCAGAGCCTTCGTTGAGCGAGGTGATCAGCGTCGATGCACTTACAGCAACTACTCCAACAGTCAACACTAGTGCTGCGCCGATTTTCGTTGTCGTGATCTTCATTACCTTCTCTCCGATATGCGGCATCGCTACCGCGTCTGGCGCTGTTCGCGCCACTTTTCAATACATCGGCGGGGCTACGCGTTGCCGGCGGCCGCACGGGATAGCTGCTGGACGTTGCTGGAGTTTTCGATCGTCAGTTCGCTTTTACGCTTGATCTGACCTTCGAGCGACGCGCGGGGACCCAGCCTGATCGTGCCGTAGTAGTAGACGTTACCCTTCACGCGGCCGTTGATCTCGAGCACGCCTCGCGCGTGTACGTCGCCCTCAACCGTCCCGTCAATTCTTACGTGCTCGCCCTCGACCTGACCTTTCACCATTCCGCCCTGGCCGATGTGAAGCAGCCCCGAGTTCGAGACGACACTTCCATCGACAATGCCGAAACTGCTGAGACCGTGGTCGAGGATGACATTTCCGTGGATGGAAAGTCCGGTGGAAAGCAGCGTTACGTTAAGCGGTTGAGATTTCATGCCGGGGCCTCATCAGAACAGTTGAACATCGCCGGACTTCGTGGCCGGTGCGGTGGGTTGCGCAGGCGGCGCTGCGGGAGCGTCGTGGGCCACTGAAGAAGCCGGTTCACGGTGTGGCTTGATGTGATGAAGAGGACGCAACGCGGGACGCGTCGCCGCAGGCTGCGCACTCTCGGCCTGTGGGGCTGGGTTCGTTGCGGTGGTTGCCGCAACTCGTGTGGCGGGTGCAGAGTCCTGGCGCTGGGCGGGCTGAGCAGCGACGGGTTCAGAAGCTTGTGGCTGCGTCTGTGCCGCGGTTGCTGTCGCGTGTGTCGCCCGGATAGGCGAAGCCGCCGCCTGCGTCACTGCGGTGGGCTGTACGTCATGCGCGGGCGCCACCACCACTGGCGTCGGAGTCGCAAGGGCCTTCGGGTCGACATGAGAGAGCGGTGTGCGTCCGCCCGTCAGCGCAGTGTCGAGATCGCCGGAAGTCAATGGTCGAGGTGGCGCGGCGTTAACCGGCATGTCAGCGGATGCGGGCTGCTGGGCCACTGCTGGTGCAGGTCGGTCGGGCGTCTGCGCGTCGTGCGGGCCGTGAGCCGTCGCGTGCATCGCCTGCCAGATCCGGGCGGCGCTCACGCCACCGGCACCGGCGATTGCGGCGATAGCAAGCGCAAGCAATGCGGGTCGTCCGGCGCTGCGCATCTTCGTCATGAGAGCGCGGGCCGGAAGCAAACCGGGCGTAGAACGCTCCGGCGCGGGCAGCAGCGGCATGGCCGCGGTATGGCTGGCAAGGTCGATGATGACTGGCTGAGCCGTGTATTGCGCGTGCAGCGCCTGAATTTCTCTGATGTCCATTTCCTCTCCAACAGGGTGATGGGACGAGCGTATCCATCCGACAGCAAGGTCAACTGCCGGCGAAGTCGACTACGGGATGATGCGGTTCAGGAGCCCCGGCGTTCGCCGTCGAACTCATACTGGTCGTTGTCAGGCATGCAAACTTGAACGATGTGCTTAAGCCGCCGTTCCGCGTTCGAAAGAATCCGGGCGCGATCTTCAGGCGTGATCTTTTTCATCACAACGGCCGCCAGAGACTTGACAAAGATGCGATCGAACTGGGTGAGGCAGCGAACCAGCAACCCGGCGAGCGGGCGCGTAACGACGAGCTCGATCGCTTCGTGCGGCATATCAATCGCGCGTAGCTCATGACGCGCGAGCCAGCCATCGGTCTTCCGGAGCCACTCGGCCGTTTCACGCAATGCGTTCTCAAGAGCCCGGACCTTACCGCCTCGCGCGACAGCGATCTTTGCCGCGCAGAAGTTGTAGTCGGAGCGGATGTAGTCGCGGGCAAACTGCGAGCTATAGCGTAGGACCGTTGTTGTATCCGATTCCGGATTGATCCGGGCGATACGCGTGTCACTGGTCAGGCGCTCAATAGGCTTCAGCCCGCTCGGCGGTGGGCTGTCGGCTGTGGGTACGTCTTTGTCCGGGCGCTCTGGCTCCGGGAGGAAATCAGGGACTGCGGCCATGGTATTTTTCGGGTGGTCTCTCTCACCTCCAATTCTGCGTGCGGTAGCACACATTGATCCAGGCAAAAGCTGCGCTGTTTTCGCGACCTTTCGGGGTTACGCGCGCTAGCTTTTGCGCAATACTGACTCTACTTCTCGCGTCTCTGACGCATCGACATGACCCGGCCAGCCCGGAGTCCATCTTCTGTACCAAGCCGTGCCCGCAGCTTTACCCGAGGCATGCTCCGACCAGTTGGCTACTGGTGTGGAATTTTCTTTCTGATGAGCGCCTCGCCCGCGCTCCCCATTCATTCAGTCGTAAAACTCGTCGCCGGCCGCATTCATTTGCGCCGCGACATCGTTCGGACCCGGACATCGGGTGTTCTCTCTCCAGAGCCCGTCTGGGTAGAACGATCGAAGTCGACTGAACCGTGATCCTGCGGCGGAATGCATTTCTCCGAAAATGGGCTGTTGCGCAGCGTGACCATGCTGCGCGAGGACGACTCACGTCCTCGTATATGAGCCCTCGGCTCCCTGAGCGCCACGACCCCAGAAGGGTTGTGGCGCTCAGGTCATTTTTATCGAATCCCGAAACGCGTTCCTCACTCCGAGGGACGCGTTTTTTTTCGTCCTGTTGTCCTGTCCATAGGAGGTCTTACTTGCTCCCAGACCGTCTTGATGAGCGCATCGCCGAAGCGATCAGCCACACGATTGCCGAGGAGCGCGCCACTGCAGATACCGCATCGCCAGCATGGCGGGCGCGTTGCGAGGTCGCCCAGGTCGCGAAGTACAGCGATCCGGACCGCCGCGTTTTTCTTTCCCACATAGCCGAGCGCCGCGGAGACGCGGCAGCACACGAACTGGAGCAGTCAGCCAGCGAGTTGCGCACCACGGCCATCTTTTTTCTAGCGAGAAAACTCTCATGAATGCCGTAGTCAATCTCGTCAATGGCCCTGCTCGCAGCGTCGTTGAGGAACGCGCGTTGCGGCCGCCCGTTATCGGGCATATCCGCCCGGGTATCAAGGTGCTCACTGCAAAGGCGCGAGGCAACGCCCAGGCGATCGGCATCTATAACGACATGGTCGCTCAAGGCCATCCGTTCGATGCGATAGCCAAAGTGATTGAATCGAAGTGCAATCTTAAAAACGCGCTCGTGCCGAAGAACACCGCATATTTCACCTGCCGCCGCTCGGACTTCAATAATCCGGACGTGGCCGACGAAATCCTCCGGCTCTACGGCGAGGACCGCGGTGACGGTGTGAAGCTCTACCGGTTTCCCGTACTGTTCGCGTTCAATGACTGGATGCAGAACCTGCCGAACCAGATGACCGTATACGGCACAAATGGTCGGAAGTTCTTCTCCCAGTATGAGCGCGATGGAATCCGCTACTGCATGACGTATGCAAAGATCGAGCGCGATCCGCGTGCACAACGTGCGGTCCGGCACTTCGGCGGACGCACCGTCATCCGTCGCCAGGATGAGGCGATTCCGGACGGCATCTGCGATCCGGAACAGTGCCCGCAGTATCAGGCGCGACACTGCAATCTGTCTGCAAGCTTCGTGTTCGCGGTGCCGGACATCAAGGGGCTCGGCCTGATTGAGTTGCCGACGAACTCGATCTACGTTCTGCAGAAGGCCTACTCGGCGATGCAGACGGTGCAGCTTGCTCGGGGCAAACTGGCGGGCACGCGATTCTGGATCACAAAACGTGAGTTCGACATTACGCGGATCAACGAGCACGGCGAGGCAGTGAGAGCGAGCCAGATGCTCACGGTACTCGATGCAGACATCGATATCGGTGCGTTGCTCGACGCAGCCGATGATGCGCCCTCCGCGCTGGAAACGGCGAGCCGGGCGGTAGCGCTGATCGAAGCAGGCGGCAATGTCGTGCGGCTCGGCGGCGAAGTCGATGCAGCGATCGGTAACGCGGTTGCTGACGGTGCCGTGATGGACATGTCTGGTGAGCCGGAAGCGGGTGCGGCTGTCGGTGCGACGGAAGGCGGCGCGGCCGAAGCTGCAGCGGCGGTTTCCACCGCGTCCCCTGTAGCGGGGCAAGGCACTGCGGCTACCACCGGTCCGTTGTTGCAACACGTGCTTGCCGCACAGCCGGCGACTGCCGGATCGACGGAAACGCTTGCAGATAAGCGCGACCGGATGTCCGACCTGCTGCAACGGCTTGGCCTGAGCGCGGAGGATCGCAAACAGGACTTCCGCGTCTACGCCCATACGAAGTTCGGGCGCGGCTGGATCGAGCGCGAGCAGGACGTTGACCAGATGAACGAGCGACTCGTGCAGGCACTGACCGACCGTGAAGCGTTCGATCGAGAGATCGTCGCGGCCAGACAACCGACGTTTCTCGACTGACCCGACGTTCCTTCAATCCTTGCCAGCCCTTCGGGGCTGGTTTCCTTCCCGTTTCGATTGCGAGAACATTTCAGCAAGCCCGCGTTTGCTCAAATGCTTTCGACCGCGCAACTGCGCATCGAAAAGAGCCCGCCCCGGCGGCCCATTTTCTGTCTGGTTTCAAGGAGTCGTCCTGTGCGCAAGATCGGCAATTTCACCGCGTTTTTTGGCGCGGACGATGTGTTCAGCAACTGGCATCCGTGCCAGTTCACCTATCACGACGTTGCGTTCACGAGCGTTGAACAGTTCATGATGTTCTCCAAAGCGAAGCTCTTCAGCGACGAGAAGTCGGCTGCAAGGATTCTCGCCACTCGCGATCCGATGACCCAGAAGATGATAGGCCGCAAGGTGGCCAGCTTTGATCAGAAAATCTGGGAAGCGAAGCGCGAGTCGATTGTCTTCGTGGGATGTCGCGAGAAGTTCGCGCAGAACCCGGGGCTCAGGTCCATCCTGCTCGCCACGGCGCCGACCGAACTTGTCGAAGCCAGTCCCTACGATCTCATCTGGGGCATCGGCATAGGCGAGCGCGACCCACGGCTGACTGACCGGTCGCAATGGCGTGGACAGAACCTGCTCGGCATCACGCTGATGCGGGTACGCGATGCGCTCGCTATGAACTGATCATCCTTTCTTCACACCCTCGCGGGTGTTCATCCATGAGGCTGCCTTCGGGCGGCCTTTGTGTTTTTTACGGAGGCGAATTTGAAACTCGCTCATTTTTCTGACTTGCATTACGCGCCGGACAATCTTGCCGAGTCCGAGCGCTGCTTCAGCTTTGCGGTGGGTGACGCGATCGCGAGCGGCGCACAGGTGGGTGTCATTTCCGGCGATTCGACCGATCATCGGCTCGACGCTCATGCGCCGTCCCTGCACGCGCTTGCTACCCAGGTGCACCGGCTCGCTGACGCGATGCCCGTACTGATGCTGCAAGGCACCTTCTCTCACGAACCTCCGGGCACGCTCGACAACTTTGCATTGATGGGCGGCGCTCATCAGGTGCACATTGCCGATCGTGTTTCGCAGGTCGCGCTCATCGACGGTCGATTCTGGGCCTCGGCGGGCCCGGTATTCTCGGACGACGAGTTGGGCCATTTCATCGGCGTGAAGCCCGAAGTCGTGTTCACTTGCCTTCCGACGGTCAACAAGGGCCAACTGGCAGCGAGCGTTGGCGCGCTCGCAGCCGGTACGGAACTGGGCGATGTGCTTGCCGCATATCTGGCGGCGGCAGGCCGCGTGAACACGCAGCTTCGCGCGGCGGGTATCCCGACGGTGGGTGTCTCGCACGGCACCGTCAATGGCTGCACGACCGAGCATGGTGTGGTGATGGCAGGCTTTGACCATGAGTTCTCGCTCACGGCGCTCTTCGAGGCCGAATGCGATGGGTTCATGCTCGGCCATATCCACAAGGCGCAGCAGTGGGCGCGTGAGGGAAGACTGGTCGCGTATCCCGGCTCGATTGGCCGGTTTCATTACGGCGAAGAGGGCGAGAAGGGTTATCTCGCGTGGGATGTGCGACCTGGTGAGGCGAGAGCAACGCTCATCGCGACGCCGTCACGGCAGATGGTCTGTGTCGATTTCGACGGGCCGCCCGATATGGCGCGTCTCGCTGAAATCGCTGCCGACGCGACTGACAAGTTCGTGCGTGTGCGCTGGCAGGTCGACGAGGAGCATCGGCAGGGCGTGGATCGTGAAGCGATCAAGGCACTGTTTGCCGGTGCCGCGGGCCTGAAGGTCGAATCGCGGGTGCTGCCTGTCGTGCGCAGCCGTGCACAGGGCATCAGTCTGGAGACGACGGTCGACGGAAAGCTCGCACGTTGGGCTGAGTTGGCAGCCGTCGATGCCGATCCGCTGCAGGAGCGTTTGCAGCTGCTTGTCTCGGGTGAGGTGGAGGCGATTGCAGCCGGCGTTCTGGCGCGCATCGACTCACAGCCGGGTGAGCGGTCTGATTCGCAGACTCTTGCGACTGTGCTGTCGCATCCCGCGGCCGCTGCGGTCACTGCGGTGACTCCGGATGCGCTGGCAGCTTCGGGCACAGCATTGACGCCTGCCGGCGCTCAGCCTTCAACGCTGGACTGGCTCAATGATGATCTTTTCGCGGCATAGCCGCCATGTAGCGGGAGCGGCCTGCAAGGCGCTCCCGCGCGGAACACGAGTCGTGTTCCGGTAACACGTTGCTCGCGTGCTACCGGAACAGGATTTACCCGCGTCGCTGACGCATCGATCGCAGTTCGCTGCATCCATTTTTTTCTTTTAACCCTGGCGGGGAATCATCCCCCAGGGGATGCACTCCGCCGATTTTTCTTCGGAGTGTCCTCATGTTTGGTCTTTATCCCGCCGGCGCCAGATGGGTCCGGCACTTTTCGGCAGCACGTGCGCCTCGCGACATCCAGAAGGTCCTCACGGTCCACGCCGGATTCAGCGCAGGCATTTTCCATCAGCCCTTCGGTGAGAGCCGCGGCGCGGTAATCGCGCAGAAGGGTCGTTTGCTGGTACTCGCCGAACGCATTGATTCGGTCAGTGCCGATCTGGCGCTGGTGCCGGACGTGCAGATGCAGAACCTGCTGTGGTCGTTCAACAGCGGTTATGCGAATCAGTGGGGCTCCCGCGAGCTCCGCGTGCTGACCGGTTATGACAATTGGGATGCATTGCTGCGGCAGGCAAGCGCCGATTACGCGCAGACCTGCGACCTCGTTGAGGAAGCTGTCTCGGGCGCGCTTGAAGCGAAGGCGGCAGAGAAGCTTGCCGCCGAGCAGCTGCCCGCTGAAAAGCCGGCTGCGGCACTGGCGTCGGCCGCGTCGCGCACTGCGGCAGACCCTGTCGTGGGCACCATGTACGCCAACGAGGACGATGTGCCGTGGCTGCCGTCGGACTACCTCTTCGATGCACCGCATCCGGAGGTCGCCTCATGCGCCCACTGAAGCTCACCCTGACGGGTTTCATTGGCGTGCGCGACGGCATGAAGCGAGAGAGCGTCTCACTCGATCTCGCGTCGCTGCCAGCGGGCCTTATCGCGTTGACGGGTCCAAACGGTGCGGGGAAATCCACAATTATGGATAACCTGCATCCGTACCGGATCATGCCTTCGCGGGCAACGAAGCTTTCTGTCGACGGTTTCTCGTACTGGGACCACCTGTACGGATCGCAAGCGTTCAAGGAGTTCGAATGGGAGCACGGCGGTGTCCACTACCGCTCTTCGTTTGCATTCCGCAAACCGGGAAAAACCGGCAAGGCTGAGTATTTCCTTGCATGGTGCGACCCGAGCGGCACATGGCAACCGATGCAGACCGGAGACGGCACTGTGTCAGACGGGAAAGCCGAAACCTACGATGCGTGTGTAGCGTCCGTATGCGGCTCGCTGGAGTCATTTTTCACCAGCGTCTTTTCCGCGCAGAACCGTCGACCGCTCGCGTCCTATGGCGCAAGTGAAATCAAGGGGCTGCTCGCGGAGCTTCTGCATATCGACCATCTGCGCGCGCTGTCGGCGAAAGCCGGCGACGTCGTGAAGGTTCTCGGCCGCGCGCTCGATGCTACGCACCAGCAGCTTGTTGCCCTCGGGGCGAAGCGCGACCGTGTTGTGCAGATTGATCAGGCCATCGCTTCAGATGTCCAGTCACTCGTCGCGGCTCGGGAGAGCCGGGAGGCACTCAATGCGAGCGCAGTCAAACTGAGCGATCAGCGCGCAGTTCTGGTTGCGAAACAGACTGCGAACGTGGATGCGCAAGCCCGGTTGAGGGAGCTGGCCGGACGACGCAGTCAGATCGCGTCGTCACTGCAAGCACTGGCGAATGACGGCGTGGCTGACGATCGCCGCTTTGCGCAGCGACTGTCGGCCTTACGCGAGTCGATTGCCGGTCACAACGCGGTGATTGGGCAGCGTGATGCCATCCTTGGTGCTACCGCTGCACGCGATGGTGCCCAGGCACGTCTGGCGGCCCTTGAGACGCGTGTCGAGCCAATGCAGCAGGCCATCGCGGCACTGGAAGGCAAGCAGCTTGAACTGACCGCGGCCACTTCGCGCATCAACGGGCTGACGTCCGAGGGTGAGTCGAAGGCGTCGTTGCTCAAGTCTCTGGAACAGCAGGCTAGCGTGATTGCTGCCGTTCCCTGTGCGGGTCACGCGATGCATAACACGTGCCCTCTGCTTGCCCAGGCGCGTGAGGCCAATGCGAAGGTTCCCGAGCAGCGCATCTCGCTTAACAACCTCCGTGTTGCGTTTCGCACGAGCCGCGAAGCGGTGGACCGTCTGACGCCCGAAGTGCAGCAGCTTGCTACGCGGCGCGCCGAACTGAAGACGCTGTCCGACCAGATATCGGCCACACGAGGCGAACTGCAGGCGGCAGTCGATCTTGCTGCGCGCAAGCCATTACTTGATGCAGCAACCGAAGGCGTTCGCAAGGCCAGTGAAGAACTGACCGCTGTGGAAGCCGAGGCGAAAGCTGTTCGCGAGCGACGACAGGTCCAGCAGGACAGCCTGTCGTTGCAGGTGAGCGAGCTCGACGCAGAAGTCGCGCGGCTCGGTGTCGAGGATGTGACCGCTGCCATTGCTGATCTGGACCGGCAACTGACGCAGTGTCGCGACGGCATCACCGCCGCCGATGCGCGGATCGAATCGCTGATCCGTTCACAGGCAACGCGTGAAGTCGAGCGGCAGGCCATCGCGAAAGAGCTGGCGGGATTCGACGCGACGCAGTCGCGTGCGAACCGCATCTCCGATGAGATCGCCAGCTGGAAGCTGCTTGCGAAGGGTCTGGGCAATGAAGGTGTGATTGCCCTGACGATCGACGATGCAGGCCCGGCGCTGACGAAGATGGTGAACGACCTGTTGCTTGCCTGTTATGGCATGCGCTTCACGGTCGAGATCCAGACTCAACGTGCACTGGCAAGCGGCGAACTGCGCGAGGGATTTGAAATCCTCGTGCACGACGCCGATATCGACAGCACCAAGGCAGTGACGGTGATGTCGGGTGGCCAGAAGGTCTGGATCAACGAATGCCTGACGCGCGGCATTGCGTTGTATCTGGCCAGTAACGCGGGTCAGCCGTATCAGACGCTGTTCAGCGATGAGTCCGACGGTCCGCTGGATCCGCAGCGCAAGCTGCAGTTCATGCGGATGAAGCGGGAGGTATTGCGGCAGGGCGACTATGAGCGGGAGTTTTTCATCTCGCAAACGCCGGACCTGGTTGCGGAAGCTGACGCCGTTATCGACGTAGAGGCGCTTGCCGTTTGAGCGTCAATTTATCTTTCAACCCTGTGGGGATCGCTCCCCACAGGGGCGTCCCCTCGCCATTTTTTCAACGAGGACCGCCATGAAACAGAAGTACGACATGTATGCACGAACCGGCGCGGTCATCGTCGCCGTTCGGCCTGCAATGCAACGCACGGGCACTGTCCACACCTACGTCCTGAACGGCACGCTCCTGCGTGACGTCCTCGCCGGCGGCAAGTGGGTAACGCACCACGCCAGCATCTCTCTCGAATCGCGGGCCGCGTAAGCGGCTCTCCTTTTCATACCGGGTTCATTAAATGCAAAACCTGATGATGCTGCTTCTGGCAGCAGGCAGTTCGACGCTGTGTGCCTGCACGATTCAACCGCAAGCCCAGCCTCAGCCGTCGAGGCACGTATCGACGATTGTCATCCAGCAGCCGCGAGGAGAGCCGGGCGACTTCATTCTCTGCAACGATGGTCGCGTGCTGGTTTTTCCGGTCGCGCATCCGAAAACCTGTTCCTGATCCGCAAGGCCTCGACCTCGAAAGAGTGTCGGGGCCTTTCGCATGGAGAGCCTTCATGAAAAAGCAGATCACTACCGCCGCTGCAATTGGCGCGTTGCTTGCCGTTGCATGCCTGTTCTGGGAGCAGCAGTCGGCGGCCGCTTTGTCCGCCACGGCACACAGAGCGACACGCACATCTGGCGCGAGTGCGTCGCCGTTCGACCGGCGACTGAAAGTAGCCGTGTCCACGGGCACGCGACGCGACTCGCGTCACGGCGACTGTGTGCCGACCTAACCTCTGACGCATCTTTTACTCACCCGCCGGGGCAAGCCCCCGGACGGGGAGCCTGCCCCGGCAATCCTCTTGTGGAGCGGGCCAAATGACTTACTCTTGCACTGATTTTTCAGACGACGTGATGCGGTGTCTCGCCGATTCCGGCGCAATCGCAGCCGCCGACATTCCGGAGAACGACCTGGGCGCCGCCGCGGATCTGGCGATGGCGGCCATCGTGACGATGCATCGCGCGAGCCTGTCTTCGAGTTTCGTCCGTGAGCTTCTGGACGAAGTTGAAACTCTTGGCACCGTAGCCGAAGAACATGGCACCGGAGCGCTCGCTTTTCTGTTCTACCTCCAGGCCGCGATTCTTAACGACGCATTTGTCGAGGCGCGGAATCACGATGACGCAGGTCTGCTTGCCCTCATCAGGCGTCTTCCGTCAGGCGTCACCTGGATGAAGCATATCCGGGTCGTGGAGTCGTCCTAGCCTGCATTTATACCCCTACGGGATCACGCTCCCGTAGGGGCGTGCTTCCGTTTACAACGGAGCATTCGATGTTCGACGAAATCATGACAAAGATCGAGGCGGCGATTGCCGTGCTCGTTGGACTTATCAAGGCAGGCCATCCCCTGTGTGGAACCGCGAGCGGGAAGGACTCGACCTGTGCGGTCATACTGATGCTCGAAGCCGTTCGCCGCGTCAAGGCAGAGAATGTGCATCAGCCCGCTCACTATGTGTCGACCGCAAATACCACAATTGAAAACGTCAGCCTGGCCCGGCACATTGAAACGATGCTTGAGGAGATCGATAACTTTGCCGCGGACCAGATGCTGGACGTCACGACGCACGTCGCTACGCCGTCACTCGCCATGCAGTTTGTGGTGTCGACGATCGGGCGCGGAACGCTGGTCCGCACTCCCGAGAACGGGGTGCGTAACGGCAAGCGCACGAGAGCCTGCGCGATCGACTGGAAGCTGATCCCTCAAGGGAGACTACGCTCGCTGCTCGAGCGCGAGTCCACGGCGCGCGGTGACCGGGAGATCATCACGGTCCTTGGCAACCGCACGGCCGAAAGTACATCGCGAGGCGCGGCCATGCTTGCTCGCGGTGAGAGCGCCATTGCTCCGGTGCGCGATGCGCGGGGCGCGCTGGCAATCTCTCCACTGCGCGACTGGTCGGTGGACGACGTGTGGACCATGCTGACGCTTTTTGCCGGCGAGTCGAAGCGCCCGTTTCCCTGCGCATTCTCCGAGCGCTCTATCGAACGCCTTTCCGATCTGTATCGGGCCGGTAACGATGGAATGTGCGGCGTGATCCTTGGCGAGGATGGCCAACGTGCTGCCTGCGGTTCGCGCTTCGTTATCTGTCTGCACTGGATGTGTGACTACTTCCTCTCTTTTGGCCGCGGAAATAGTACTGTCAAGATCGTGTGTCTATATAGCTGGTATGGCCAAAAGACCTCGACCGTTCGCTAAACCGGGCGCTGTGACCGTTCAGACGCCTACGAAGCCGGCTCTGACCGCCGCTGCGCTTCCCAACGATCCCGTCAGCCTGGCTGAGCGTCGGGAAGCGCGCAATCGCCTGCCAGACTTTAGCTCGGTGGAGCTCGTGATGCGGTACGAGACACATAATCCTCAGAAGCCAGTCTTCGACCGCGATCTTTCCGCGCTCGCCGATGCATATCCGCGCCATCGCTTTTTGATCCAGCAGTTGCTCGTCGGCGCCAGCCTGCACTTCGCGCGGAAGCCCCGCTCGTTCCAGTCTTACCAATCGTCGCATCTCGGCATCGAAAACTTCATCGCGTTTCTTAATAGCGACGAGCCGCTGACGAGCAATCCGAGTAGCACGGCAGACCTCAGCTATGCCACCGGGCGCCTTTTCCATGCGTGGCTGATCCGAAAGCATCCCGGCCGGGCAAACAACCGCAAGCTCTATGGCAACCTTCGTAGCGCCATTTTTTCACTCCAGAAGAAGCATGGCGGATCTTCCGTCGTCGGCCCAGTGATCGAGTGGCCGCCCGGCCCGCGCACGACCGAACAAGTATCCGAAAGCTATTCGGGAGCTACGCTCAATGCCTTGGTTGGTGCGTGCCTGGAGGATATCAAGTACGTCATCGGCAAGATGTCGACATTCCCTGCGCAAGTTGGCGAAGCCGCGCCGTTTGTGGACAACGACGGCGTACTGGTCAATGTTCGCTCAAGCCGGTACCGCGCGAAATCGCTCTTAACCGCCGTTGAGTCGGATTGGCGCGCGATGGCCACGGCGCTCACGATGTACCCGGCCTGGCCGGTTGGCATGCCACTTGAGGAAGCGTCCATGACCTTCTCCGTGGAGGATCGGCGCGCCGGATACCAGGGGATGCAATCCGCCCATGAGCGCGCGCGCCGGGTAATGGGGGCAATGTCTTTCGGCCCGCCGGGTAAGGAGATGAGCCACGGCCAGAACGCCTATTTCAGCCACTTCACCTTCTCGGCCGCATCGCTCTATCCATTCATCCTCTTCGTGCAGATTAACACCGGATGGAACCTGGAATCCGTGCTGTCGCTCAGCCTGCCGCTTGACGGCCATATTGAGCCTGACCTTATGGATGAGCAATACTGCATTGTCTACAGTAGCAAGCACCGAACCGAGAAAGCGGTCTCGCACCGAACGAACAAAAAGTCGCCCTACGGCGTCTATCGGGTACTAAAGTTTGTCGAGAAGATGGTCTCCCGACAGTCGCCCTCGCCGCACTTCCTGCCGGGCCAGCTTTGGCAGTTCCTGCCGATCAAGAATCTGTGGATGAAGACGGGGACCATGCTGACGACCGTCACAGGCGGTGCGATCTCGCTGTACAGCGCCACATTCCTCGCGCGGCATGAAATCCCGGTAAACACCGGGGCCAAGACCCCCGCGCTCGAATCCCGTCGCCTGCGTACCACAGTGCAGACCAAGCGGCGACAGCAGGGCTTGACCATTGATCAGATGCAGGGGCTGCAAGGCCATGCCGACATTGACACGACATCCGTCCATTACGACGACGATGCCGGCGCCGCGGAACTGAAGAATCAGCAGATCAGGAAGTTGCAGGAGCGGCATGCCGCAGACTTCCACAACTACCACGCGCAGCTTGCACAGAGCGCGACACTGCGAGAACTGCGGGAAGCCCTGCGAGGCATTAGCCAGGTAGGCAGCAGGATCTACGCCTCGGGCGCGCAGACGATCCCCTGGAACTCACTCAAGATCAGGTCACACACCTGATGTCCCCTGCCGGCCAGACCTACATTGCGGCATGCACAAACGCCTTGGCGCCCACCTGGCCAGGCGCAGAGAAGTTCGTTGGCGCTGGCGAGCGGTGCCGGTTCTTCAACCGTTGCTCCATGTGTGACAAGGCGATCATCTTCAAGGAAGCATTACCATGGGTCGCGCGTCGAATCCATGACCTCGATGACCTTCGCTTGATTATTCCGACGCCGGAGTGGGCCATCAATTACGAGGATGAGCGTGCCGGCTGGCAATGGGTGCTAGACAACTGGAGCAATCGGAAGGAAGTCTCTGAGAGCGAGGTTTTGGCGAGGACCGACGCGTACATTCTGCCGCGCATAATGCGAGGTGCCGCATGACCAAATGGATGGTCTCGCATGAAGACATCGAAGCTGCGCTCAAGGATGTTGAAGACTCGCTGATTCAGGAAGATGCCGAAGAGGACGCGCTGCTGGTGCAAGCCGGTGCCGACGCCGCTGGCGTTTTCGGTGATGGCGACGAAAGTGAGGGGCCTGACGATGTGCGTGTCGGGCTCATGTCGTTGGCCGACATCCCCGTCGAAGAATGGGATTCCATTGCCGTTTCTCCTCTAACCATGTTCGGCGATGGCCTCTGGGACTTTACGTGCTACCCACATGTCGCGGCCAAGGGCGCTAGGCTGAACTTTGATTACGTGAATGCGCTTGACTTCAACATAACGACCCAACGCTTCGTTCATTGGTTGCGCATCTCCAAGGCGTTGCTCTTCTATCAAGTCCCGCATTTCGCGGTCTCCGTATGGATTCGCTCCTATGGGGCCATGGCGACGCGCAAGACACGACTGGCAAGACTATTCCATTTGTTCGATGAGGAATTCCTGTATCTCGGAGGGCCAGGCGACACAGGGTTCAGAACAATCAACGATCTGTCGGTCCAGACTGTCCTGGCGTTCATCGAGAATCTGCCGACACCGGGTGCCAAGTGGGAGATGGCGTGGACCCTCCGGTATTGGAGGAAGCTTTCTGTCTCCAGCATGTTGCCACCGCAATATGCCATCCATGACGAGTACGTCGACAAGGCGACGGTTGGCCGCTATCGGGAAGCCTACGACAACGCATCCACCCCATTTAGCCCGATTCCACTCGACGACTATGCTGAGGTGGTGGACCATTGTCTGCGCTGGGTCAATGACTACGGCGACGATGTCCTTTGGCTCTTCCGGACTTTTTTTCGGTCCGTGGTGGGCGAGCAGGCGGCGAAGTTGCGTCAAGATAGCCTATCGGTAAATTCGCGGGACGGACTGGCAGTATTCGCTGCCTACGCGCCTGCTCTCGTGGATGGAATACCTTGGTGGCCGCTCGGCATCACGACCAAGCGCAGCGATGGCACCGACTACCTCGATCCGCACCGGATCATGCACATCGTCGCCTCGTTCGTGGACGCCTGTTGCACCCTAATCCTGGCGACAACCGGAATGCGCCGGTCAGAGGTATCGAATCTTCGCTCCGGCTGCGTGAGCAGGACGGCGGAAGGTCCCTGGCTGAGCTTCACCGTATTTAAGACTTCGCATGCCAGCCAGGGTGACGCCAAGGTCATTCCCATTCCGGAGCCGACGGCAAGGGCCATTGAACTGCTGGAGGCGTTGTCCCAGGAAGCGCGGATGTATGGCGGCCTCGATTACCTGTTCGCCGTCGTAGCAGGGCATCACTTCGGCAATCGTGCGCACCTTGCGTATCCGGAACGAGCGGTGAAGCGCGTCGCCCGCATAACCGGGATCGATGCCTCGATCCATCCGCACCGCTTCCGCAAGTCGCTGGCGATGTACTTGATCTACCAAGACCCGCGCAACATTGAACTGATCCGGCAATTGTTCTCGCACAAGAGCCTGAAGATGACGTTGCGGTATATCCTCGCCCTTCCGGGCGTGCATACGGAGATCAAGCAAATCATCATCGACCAAAACGTCGCTCTTTTGACGGAGGTTGTTGGGGCCGTGTTCAATAACAAGATCGGTGGTGTCGCCGGCCTGCGTGCCCGGAAGACCATCGAAGAATCGGCGATATTCAAGGCCAAGCTGCAGGATGCTGGCAAGGAGACGCTGGTTCAGTATGTTGAGTCGATGCTAGACCAAGGCATCTCCATCCTTCATCGCACAAATCTAGCGATCTGCATGAAGACCCCAGCGGCGGCGGAGCCTTCACCGTGCGGGCACAGGTTCCTCGCGGAAGCGACCGAACTGCATCCGACGCTGTACGCCTGCGATCCCCTGAACTGTCGCTTCGCTGTCTTCACGGAGAAACACATCCCAGTCCTCGAAAACGAGATCGTGTTCCACCACAAGCTTGTCGCGCATCCGTACGCCGGCGAGCAGCAGAAGGCTTTCTCGGAGCGGGTCATCAAGCACGCCTTTGCTCGCTTGCGCGAGATCGACAGTGACCATGCAGACGATTTCCTCAGAAAAGTGGCCAATGGCTAAGCGGGACGTTCTGAATCACGTCTATGCGTGCATCGGGACGATGCGTTCCCGCGGCGACAAGCTCAACGTCCAGAAAGTGGCGGTGGCGGCCGGGGTCGCCAGAGCTACCCTCTACCTGCCCGACCCGGATTGGCAGGAGGTCCGCGAGGTCATCAAAGGCAAACCATCGTTACGGGTAAAGCTCGTCGAGATCGAGGTCACCGAGGCGTCGAGAGTCAAGCGGAAGGCGGCCGAACTCCACGAGCGCGTGGCGAGCGCCGAAGGTGAAATACAGGCGATCAGGAAGGACGCGGAGAGGATCTACCGCAAGCTAGTCGATCAGCTCCAGTACTATGTGGCGCTGGCCGCCGAGACGCCGGCCAAAACGGCCAATAGGGCGAAGCAACTCAAGGAGGCCGGTCACGACAAGCAGGAAATCAAGCGGCTCCGGGCGGAGGTTGCCATGCTGCAACACCAGGTGCGTGCTGCACCCGCAGAACCAGCGGCATTGACCACCAAGCGATATATCACTTTGCCGACGTCAAGTTCCTGGGCCGACACCCTGGCGTCGTTCATGGACCAACTGGCCGAGGTCATACCAGATGACCCAGTCGCCAAGACTATCGGCGCGGTCTATGTCTTGTGCGGTCTGCCGATGGCCGGGAAAACCCCCTGGGCCACCGGGCATAAGTCCGGGGTTTCCGGGGTCACGCTTTACGTCGACGGCACCGCGCACACGGCGGAGCAACGCCGTTTTATCGCGGACCGGCTGCGCAAGCTCACGAAGGCGCCGATCCATTGCGTTCGGCTACGCGCCGATGGCCCGACTTGCGTTGCCCGCAGCGGCCGAAAGCACCGTGGCGCGGCCCACATCGAGGTGCAGGATGCCATCGAGAAGATCGCGGCAGAGTTCGAGGAAGTATCCTTGATCGAGGCCTTCAATTCTATCGTGCTGGCGTGATGCTATGACAAAGCTCGAAAGGCTCGATGCGTTCTTTGCCGCCAGAGAGGAGGCCGGGGACTGGCGACAATACCTCAACAAGGCGGGCACCCAGATCAGCCGCCATGCTGTGGTTGAAGGTTGCCAGTTCCCTCGGAGCACCTTGTATCAAGCCCCCGCCGTCAAGATGCGGCTGGCGAAGATGGAGGCGAACCTGAGGCAGCGGGGAATCGTTAAAGCGCCCGGCGCTGAAGAGCCGTCAGCACCAGAGTTCGACGGTGAGGCGGACAAACAGCTCGACGCGCTGAATGCCCGCATGGACACCCTGCTGGGAGGTATTCAGGAGATGCGGGCATTAATTGCCTCCTTCGCAGCAGATGAGGTGTCGGCGTCATGAGCATAATGCAGTTTGCAAACGGCCTGACGAGTCATCCTGCCTACAAGCGTTCACGGGTTGCCATCTTCTTCGACAACGATCACGGACTTCTCGAAGAGCCCACGCGCTGGATGATGGCGGTCGCCAAGCGGAAATCCAGGAGCATCGAGACTAGCCGCAACTATGCGCACATCCTGGCGCGCTACTTCGACTGGCTAGACCACCAAGGCTACGGCTGCGCAGTTTGGCAGTCCATCGACGAAGACATCTTCGATGCCTATCTGGCCCATCTGGCCCAGCCTCGAGAGGACGGCAGCACCATTGCCTACGATACGGCGCTGCATTATGCCTATCGGATTTACGACTTCTACAGTTGGGCGAAGAGGAATGGCTACGAGCATTCCCTGGAAGTGGACCGGGACGAGATTGAGCATCGTCTCGCTGCTAACCAACACCTGCTGGGACACATCAAGCCCTCCGTCAGTGTCGCGAAGGTCAACTTCAACCTGCCCACCGGACGGCCGGCATTGCATCACCGCGAGTTGGACAAATTCGTCACACAGTCCGACTACGAGGCGGCGCTGGGACTGTTCGACGACCCGGTGTATGCGATTGTTGCGACGATCATTCGCATTACGGCGGTGCGCCCCAAGGACTTGCTCCAGCTTCCGTATCGTGGCAAGGGCGTCAACGCCGACTTCGTGCCCTACGACGAGGGCGAAGCGCCACCGGACCTTGGCCGACGATCCTTGCATTACGAGTTCGCGTCGAAGGGCAGGGTGCGTTCGATCGAGTTTCCGGGGAAGCTGTGGGAAACCATCTGTCACGCCTATATCCCGCTTCGCCGCGAGCGTGCGGAGTTGTATCGGGAGCGCACGAAGATTTCCCCACCGAACTCCGTCCTGTTTCTTAACAAGGCGGGCTACGCTGTGACCTATCAGATGCTTTACCGCGAGTTCGCCAGGATTCCGTTGCTCGCTGCGGAAGCGCCTGAAGCTGGATTCAAGGGGCGCCGTTTCACGGCCTGCATGCTTCGGCATTCCTGCGCCACCTACTTCGTCTATGAAGCGCTCAAACAGAAGGGGCGCCTCCAACAGCATTTCGTCTACGACGCGGCGTTGGATGAGGAACTCCGCAGGCTCATGGGCCACAAGGACATCAAAACTACGCTCGAATACTACGTGCATCTGGTGAATCGGTTCATCCACGACGATCTGCTGGTCGATCTTAAACGCGCACAGGTGGACGCTAGCCTAAATGCGCTGCTGGAGCACCACGAATACGAAGCGAGAGGTGAGCGAGAGCTTGGATGAGCGCGACATCGACGTCAGAAATCTTCAGCGGTTCCCGCAAAGACGGATCCCAACACCAGACCAACAAAAAAAATCGTACCGACTGGAAAACGCTGTAGCTGTGGCTCAACGAAAACGATTGCCGAGGTAGCAACAGCCGTCCACCGGCGCACTCTCAGCCTTCCAAAAAACGAATACTGATGCAAGGCGGCTGGCGATTGGTTGGACTACAAGTTGGGTCGCTTCCTATCGAGCGGACGTTCAGCCGTCGGCTCCGCACGGAAAACGGTTGTCACTTCGCAAGGAATTTGCGTGTCGACGTTCATGTCTGACCCCAAAGTAAGCAGGCGTCTTAGAGGTGTCGGCTGTGGCATGGATAACATGCTCAGCCAGAAAATTTCATTGACGTAGGCGCTTGGCAGTGGCTATCGTGCGAATCCATCCGTCGAACCGAAGCCGCGTTAAACGGGATATCGATGAGGTTCAGAACAGTTGTGTGCGAAGCGACTCGAATTCCGCGCGGCACAAATTGCCGAATCTGCCGAGAATGTCGATCGAGCCATCCGTGAGGATCTCGCGAACCTCGATGAAGGTCTTGTCTGGCGGGAGGTAGGTGTCCACGATCTTGCGTTCCACCACGTCGGCTTGGTCCGCGACTTCACGCGACGACTGGACGCGCATGCGGCTGATTTTCGCCTAAACGTTGCCGAGTCCGGCGAGATCCGGCTTGTTGTGTTGCAGCGCGTCGACATAGCACCTCGCCGGTTGCTCGATGAACTTCTCGTGTCACTCCAGCCGACAGGCGCGGTCATGCGCCCGCCGCTCCGCGCGTGGGGCCGCGCTAGATGACTCGTAGCTTGCACGGCTGCTGCGCATCTGCAACGCCTTGGTGAACGCGCTTTGGCCCCGTCTAGGCGATACGAGCAGCGAGAGCCTCGTGTTCTTGGTGGATCATTTAGGATCATCCGAAATTTCCAACACCTCGCTTGTATCCCAGGAAGCTTTCCTGAAACTGGCATCGTGTACCGGCGACAGGTCCGAACATCATTTCGTTAAGTCCTCTATTAGCTGCGCAGTAAGTGCCTTTATCGTGAACTCGATAAACGCTCTGACGGCGCCCGGCAATTGTCGTCGACTCGAGTAGACCAGATACACCCTCAAACCCTCAGTACTATGGCCAGGTAGCACTTGCGTCAACTCTCCTGCGTCTATGTATGGTACCGTCACCGTGGAAGGCAGTAGCGCGATCCCCAGATTGGCTAGTGCGGCGTCGAGCTGTGCTTTCATCGTACCGGCGCGAAACCGTCCCGACACGTAAACTTCCGTTGCGCCATTAGGTCCGTCAATGTTCCACAGAGTCCGGTAAGCAGCCTGTGGCCAAGTGATGCAATCGTGTTCTGCTAACGCATCCAGCGAGTCAGGGCTGCCACGCAGGGCGAGATAGGCTGGACTTGCCACCAACGTAAAACGGGGACCCACGCCCACCGGGCGTGCTATGAGTGTGGGTTCCAGCGTCTTGCCAATACGGATTGCAACGTCAACAGCATCGCCGATCAAGTCCGAGCGCACGTCACTCAATACGAGCTCCAAACGGACATCCGGATATAACAAAAGGAACTCTGCGACCCAGGCGATGCCATTCATCAGATTGAATAGGTCGGCGGGAGCAGCAACTCGGACTCGACCGCGGGGATGACCGGTCTTGTCAGCCAGCTCGTCGGCGGCCTGGGCCAGGGCCTCAATCTGGTCAGCACAGCGAGCGTAGAAGGTCTCGCCGGCTTCCGTAAGCGACAGGCGCCGCGTCGAACGTTGCATCAGTCGCAGCCCGAGCCCCTCTTCCAATTGCCGAATATGCCTGCTGGCGGTATTGCAGGGGATACCCAGACGCCGCGCCGCCTCGGCGAAACTGCCGGCGCGAACCACATTGACGAATAGAGCGACGTCGTTCAGATCAGGCATGTTCTACACCTTAACCGCATCACTACCGGCGCAGCGCGTCGGCCGTGGTTCCATGTGCTGCCGCAGCCGTTCCGTAACGAAGGGTCAACCCACGTACCGATCGCGCTGCCTGTGCGGTCCGACCGGCTGTGAAACATGCGACTTTTAGTGTGCATGCTCCTGGTCGTGAAATTCGTGCTGTAGGGCTACGGGCAAATTGAACTTAACATACTTGGTTTCGTAGATCTTATGGTTCGCGTTGACCAGTTCGATCCGCACAGTGTGCTCGCCGGCAGGCAGACCCGCAATGTCGATCGTGTTATTGTCACTTGCATCAGCCCACCACCACGGCAGGTTATCTACAGTGATATGCAGATGGCCGACGCGTGGCGATACCTTGGTTGCGCCCGCTCCGAACACTGGGACAATGCGCAGGTTCTCAACGCGGTATTGAATCCACACCACACCAATCGCCAATCCTTCCGGCAACGGCGCATCGACGAACAGCTTGGGCGGCGGTTCGTTTTCAACTTCCACATACGTCGAAGCACCGCGAATCGCCTTCGCGCTCGGTGGGGCGACATCGGCAGCGCTGGCCGTGAATGGCGGGACGGAAAGTACGGTGGCGGTTGCCACCATCAAGTGTTTGATATCCATGATTTGCTCCTCTATTGTCGGCCAGCCGATGCACCACCATCGACAGGCAATACCGCGCCCGTGATCCACGAAGCCTCATCGGAGGCGAGGAACAGGACAGCGTCTGCGATATCGCCCGGCTGGCCATTGCGGCCCAGCGGGTGAAAAGCATTGAAGGTTGGCAGAACGTCCTTGACCTGCGCAGGGTTCATAAAGGTGCCGAAGATCGGCGTCTCTACGACGGCCGGTGCGACAGTGTTGACACGGATCTTCGACGGCGCCAGTTCGATGGCAAGGTTGCGTGTCAATGCATGAACGCCGGCGTTGGCGGCTGAGTAGGCAGCGGAAGGCGTTGCGCCCACAGCCTGGTTGGCCCAGAACGATCCCGTTTGCACAATGACGCCGCCGCCACGCTTCTGCATGGCCTTGGCGGCTGCCTGAGCCATGAAGAATTTCCCCTTGAGGATGGTGTCGAGAAACCAGTCATATTCCGTTCCATCGACTTCAAGGAAAGACTTTGGACGGAACACGCCTGCATTGTTGAACAGGATGTCGATTCCGCCGAATTCGCGTGCTGCCAGGTCCACGATTGCGTGTGCGGTGGAGGGCAGGGCGATGTCGCCAGCGAACAGGCGCACATGCTCGCAGTTGGAATCGATGTCGTTTGCCGCTTGCTCAAGTTTCCCAGCATCGCGACTCGTGATGACGACTTTCGCGCCTGCTTCCGCGAGGCGTTTGGCCACTTCCTTGCCGATGCCGGAGCTGCCGCCGGTAACCACGGCAACCTTGTTCAAAAATTTTTTCATGATAGTGTGAAGTTACGGTATGTTGATGATGAGTTAGTTGTGAAAGATGACAAGCCCCGCCTACCTGAATGCCTTGAAAGCCTTTGAAGCCGCCGCGCGGCATCAGAGCTTCGCTGGCGCCGCTGCAGAGCTGAACGTCACTGCTGCAGCGGTCGGGCAGCAGGTGCGCAGCCTCGAATCGTGGCTGGGCATCTCCCTCTTCGATCGCGCTGCCAGCGGATCGTCGCGCCTGATCCTTACCGATGCCGCGCGCGCCGCACTGCCCGATATCCAGGAAGGCCTTGCGCGCTTAAGCCTTGGACTGGCACGGTTGCGGGACGAAACCGCCCATGCCGAACTGACCGTCGCCGTCAGTCCTGCGTTTGCTTCCAAATGGCTTTTGCCGCGCCTTGAACACTTCCGGCATGCGAACCCGAATCTGAACGTCTACCTGAACACCAACTGGCGCACTGTCGATTTCGTCGTCGAGCGGATCGACATCGGCGTCCGCTACGGCGCGGGCAAGTGGCCCGGGCTCACGGCGGTTCACCTGATGGGCGAGTCGCTCTTTCCCGTGTGCTCGCCGAACTTCCCGCTGCTGGTGGATGGGAAACTATCCATTGAAGCGCTATCCCAAGCGACTCTCCTCCATGATGTGACGGCGATTTCCGATTTCCCGGGCTGGCAACACTGGTTGTCCGAGTTCGGTTACACGGGCATTCATGCCGAAAACGGCCTGCGCATCAATAACTCCGCAGCGGTCTTGCAGGCTGCGATGGATGGGCAAGGCGTCGCGCTGGCGCGAAGCGTCATGGCGCACGACGACCTTGCTGCTGGCCGTTTGATCAAGCCATTCGGTGAGCAACGCAGCTCACTGAAACTGGGTTACTACATTGTGTTTCGGCCTGAGTCGGATAGCCTGTCGAAAGTGCAGACTTTCCGAGATTGGCTGATGGCTGAAGCGGCGCTTCAGAGCTGACCGAAGCCACCGTCCACCACCAGCTCGGAACCCAGCATGTAGCTGGATCCGTCACCGGCCAGGAAGAGCACCGCGCCTGCGATTTCTTCGGCGTTGCCAAGACGGCCGATTGGAATCATGTCCACGGCGCCCTGAATGTAGGCCTTGAATTCAGCGTCGCTTTGGCCTGGATGCTCGGACTGGCCGACACCGCGCAGGATAGGCGTTTCAATCAGGCCTGGGCTGACGGCGTTTACGCGAATGCGGCGGGGCAGCAGTTCAGCGGACAGCGTGCGGGCCAAGGAGCGTACTGCCGCCTTCGACGCCGACAGCGCGCCACGTCCCGGTGCGCCGACCTGGTTCAGCCAGGCGGTGTTGAGGATGATCGAGCCGCCTTCGCGCATAATGGGCTCCACGGCCTGGATGGTGAAGAAGGTGCCCTTCACGTTGATGTCCATCAGTTTGTCAAACTGCTCTTCCGTGGTCTTGCCCAGCGGCGTGACGAAGGCGACGCCGGCATTGGCGAAGAGGATATCCAGGCCGTCGAAATGCTCCCTGACCGTGGCAGCCATGCGCTGCAGATCTTCGCTCGAGCGCACGTCTGCTTCTAGCGTCAGCACGTCGCCATCAAGGGCATCGCGTGCCTCTTTCAGCGACGCAGCATCGCGGCCGGTGATCGCAACGCGCGCGCCGTTTTCAAGGAACAGCTTTGCCGTCGCCAGGCCGATGCCCGAGCTACCGCCAGTGATGAGTGCGGTTTTATTCATCAACATGATTAACTCCCGATTAAACATTGGTCAGCGCTTCGTGTGCATCGAGCACGCGCGCGGTGTAAGTCATGGCTGCGCCGGCATTGAGAGCAATGGCCACACCCAGCGCTTCGGCGATCTCTTCGCGCGTTGCGCCCTTGTCGACAGCGTGCTTGGTATGCACCGCAATACAGCCGTCACAGCGCGTAGTCACTGCCACGGCCAGGGCGATCAGTTCATGGATTTTCGGTTCAAGCCTGCCGGTCTTGGTGGCTGCCGCATCCATCGTCCCGATGCCGCGCACGACGTCTGGGCTCAGCTTCGCAAATTCGCCGACACGGCCCAGGAGTGCCGTGCGTTGTGCCGTCCAATCGTTCATCATGATTCGATTCCTTCAGGTGGTTGTCGGTGTGGTGAGTATCTGCGGCTACCCAATGCCTCGACAACCGAGATTAGATTTGCCTCACGTAAAGAGAATCTTTGCCGGCCATCTTTCGTCGTTCGACCGCGCCACGGCGGACATTCGAGAGTCGGCTCAAGTCGTGGGGCGTTCGCCGGACGACGATGCTTAAGTTCTCGCAACACTGCACGCCCGCCGGGGGGGGCATACATAAACCACGCATAGTCTCTTGTAGAGCCCATCCGGCCGCGACATCATGGCCACGGGTCAACCGGCCCCGCTCTCATGAAACTCGCCGCGCCTGGGTGGCACGGGTCATCCCCACTCGCGAACCAGGCCGTGACCCGTGGTGGCGCGGCGGCTTCACGCTCGGCCTGCGCAACCCAGTGGGCGCACACGGATGCGTCGGCGATCGGCTGAAAGTTCGGCGCGAATGCGGCTCTCCATGTCATGGATAAGGTGGAAAGGTTCTCCGGCCCCCATCTCCGCATTCAGACCACACTGATGACCACATCGATGTTTCCGCGCGTCGCCTTTGAGTACGGGCAGCTCTCGTGCGCAGCGCGCGCTAGCGCCTCAGCAACTTCGCGCTCCATACCTGACAAGGTGACGTTCAGCCGAGCCGCCAGAAAGTACGCACCATCGCTGATGCGCAAGTCGACCTCGGCGTCGACGGCCGTATCGGAGGGCAGCTTGAACTTCATCTTTGCGGCCGCCAGTCCCATGGCGCTAATGAAACAGGCGGACCAGCCGGCCGCGAACATCTGCTCGGGATTCGTCCCGCTGCCCGTCGATCCAGGCGGCGAGAGCATGACGTCGAGGCGTCCGTCTGAACTGCGTGATGCGCCGTCGCGTCCGCCCGTGGTGTGGGCCTTGCCTGTGTATAACAGTTTGTCAATTTGAGGCATGATGAACTCCTTGCCGTGGCCGCATTAGTGATGCAAGTAGGTGGAAGAAAGATCGCGATCCGGGAGCCGGGTACCCGACTGCGATGTTGTACTGGTCCTGCCGCCGAACGCCCGCCTGGGGTGATCGGCGCGGGCCTGATCGATGACGATGGTTTGGCTACTCGGCCCCCGTTGCGACGCTGGTGCTCCAGCGATAGGGTCGTAGTGCGGGGCCGGACCGTAGCCGCTTGCAAAAACGGACCCCGGAGCAGCTGCACTGGCTGCTATGAGGAAGGCGGTGATGAATTGCTTGTTCATGATGGACCCTCAGATAATCGGATAAATGAGCAGCTTCAGTTCCCGTGATAGAGCCTGCGGAGCTTGGCGAGCTGGCCGTCCTGCTGCGCCTGCGCCAATTCCCGGAGCACGTCAGAACGCGTCTTCGGCGACACTCCGATGCGGCTCGTGCCGGATTGCTCCGTCTGTATGGCAGTCGAGCTCGCGGCGACCGAACGTCCAGGCGACGTTGCCGTAGCTTGGCTCTTGACGCGAATGCGTTCCAACGCCGCTTCGATGTTCTTTGGATACTGCGTCTGATCACTGGAGGGGACGTATCCGTTCTTTTGCAACTCAATCAACTCCTGACGTACCTGATTGCGTGTTACCGGTTGACTTGATTGCGCGAACGATAGAGCGGGAGTGGCTACGATTGCAGCAATGACGAGCCGTTGAGCAAGTTTCATAATCTGCATACCTTATAAAAAGTGAGTTTCAGAATGCCCCATGGTTAAGAAGCCGTCCGGCGTCGATGCATTAAGGACAATCGAAATAACTCCCGCACGGATCGTCTGGACCGGAAGGTAAGCGACAAGGAAACGCACGACACTGGTGTGGAAACCGAGCATGCGGGTGACTCCAAAAAAGGATCAGGTTGATACGGCTTCGAGGGGCCGGGTGAGCCACGCGCTGCAACTGATCAACGCTCAGATGTTGACGCGTACCGAATCGGTAGGGGGAACAATAGGTGCGAACCGTTCGCGGATAAAGCCATCCACGCCGGACGCACCGTTTCAATATGTGCGCGCATGCAACACTGACACGCATGCAGTTGCCTTCTCAAAGCGGTTTAGTTGTCTATATTTGCCCGTTGTCGCGATCCCGGTGAACTAGACGAGGTGCCCGTGTTCGAGTTCGCTGCAATTCAGTCAAGAAGGATCACGATGAACACCAGGCGTCATTGCCACCGTGCCACTCGAAAGAACAATGATGCTTTGAAGGAGTTGGACGACGGCGGAAAGTGCAGGGCGATGTCGGCGAGCCGCGTCGATGCAATCGCAGCTATTGAGATCGGTGCCAGGAAGCGGCGCCAGCGTTGCGTTATATCGCCTCTATCTGGTCATCCGCAAAACGTCCGATGACCCACGCGACAACTAGTGGAAGAGCAGCTTGCGTTCCCAATCAAGGTCAGTGTTCGCAAGGCGATGGCCATTTCGCCGGTGCTCACGGGCGACCACATTTCTCGCCAGAGGACGTGGCAGACCAAGAGAATTTGAACGGTAAACTGCTGTTCCGAATGCGATGAATTTTTTTGGGGAAAAGGGCTCGACACGTGCCCAATGTCGGACCTTGTCGATGCAATGCGTTTCGACTCGCCAAGCATCTAGACGGTGTTCGGCAACAAGGAAACACTTTATCGCGAGGCGATTGAGCTATCGTGCAAACTGGAGGCCGCGCGGTGCGCTAAGAATTGACTGTGTGCGAAAGCCTTTGAGCCATCTTCGAGACAAGCATTGGAGGCAGGTCGGCGCTCTCGTGGCGAAACTACATCTAGGCGTTGCGGCTCAAGTAGCTCACAGCGTGCATCTCGTTCGCATTGTTGCCCCCGAATCCGCTCCAACGAAACATGTCTGCGCGCCGTCACCGTGCCTTGATGACATTGAGAAGCGCGGACGCGTCGATAGGTCCACGATCCCGCATGGCCCACGAAACAAAGCTTGATCCTTCCATCAAACTCAGTATTTGATAGGCCTTCATTTCAGTATCCGTCTTGGCGGGGATCTGCTTACGCGAAATGGCATGATCCAGGATTTTGGTCAACCATTGGAGCTGCATATCGAAAAACTCATAGGTGAGCGTCTGCAAGCGCCCCGGTAGCACAGCCATTTCCGCGGCCAGTGCCCCGCAAAGCGGCAGCCTGCCGACGAGGAGACCATCCTGAAAGCCACGCGTGAAGCCGGACAGCCGGTCAATCAACTTATCGCTCTCTTGCTCGATGCGCTCGAATTCGCTTTTGACCCGGTCAATGTAACCCTCGACGATGGCAACGCCAAGGTCTTCTTTCGTCGGAAAGTGATGGTGAATGCTTGCCTTCCGGATTCCCACTTCGTCGACAAGGTCCGCATAGCTAAAAGCGGCATACCCCTTCGAGCGCATCATGTGCTCGGCGGCATTTAGCAGTGCATCGCGGGTTCCTACGGGCATTCATCCACCTCTTCCACCGAGTTGTAAGCGCTCTGGCTGCGCAAAATATAATGAACACCCATTATTCTACCAACTAGTCGGCATATTGTGGCGAATCGAAATCAAAACCGTGCGCTGGCAGGAGCCGTTCGTCGCAATCCCGACCGCCACTTCTTTTCGGGTGGACGGCTGCGAGGTGAATCGAAAATGAACGCCGAGTAGCGCGAAGATTCCAGCCAAACTTGGACGAGTCCATGCCGCCTGCGCCACTAGTTCCAGTCAGATAAAGGCTTTACGCTGTTTCCATCGCAAGTGGTGCGAGGAGTGCAGAAGTGGCCCAGATCTGGAAGTCGGAATTCCTACCGGTTGCCTCAACGAGGACCGCCTGCCGTAATTATCGACGTACCTCGCGACTCGAAGACCTCGCCAGCCCATACAAACGCTGCGTCCCGATCGTCGAACTGCGGGCGCAACCAGGAATGGTTTCGGCGTATCCCCGACGCGCTCTAACTTCAGTCATTTGCGCCGACGAGATATCACTCGTAACGGGGTGAGAGATGAGTGATCGAAACCAACACGTCGAATCCGCGCAGGGATCTGCCGGAGGGGCAGAGGAACTTGCTCCGGGCACGCATCTGGTTACACGGCGACGAGGCTACCTTCATCACGGCATCTATGCTGGTGATGGACAGGTGATCCACTATATCGGGTTCAAAGGATTTCTGCGTTGCGGGCCGATCGAGATGACTTCCCTGACGTGCTTTGCAAATGGCCATGGCATAAGCGTCGAAACGGAACAACAGGCAAGCTTCGTCGGCACTGAGATCGTCCGGCGTGCTGTATCAAGAGTGGGCGAAGACAAATACCACCTTCTTACTAACAACTGCGAGCATTTTTGCTCATGGTGCATTTTCGGCGAGAGTCACAGTCACCAAGT
Source organism: Paraburkholderia sp. BL6669N2 (assembly GCF_003387275.1). Lineage (NCBI taxonomy): Bacteria > Pseudomonadati > Pseudomonadota > Betaproteobacteria > Burkholderiales > Burkholderiaceae > Paraburkholderia > Paraburkholderia sp. BL6669N2. Next base: position 107,661 of record NZ_QUNA01000003.1, read on the forward strand.
AGCAGCGCTGCTGAGCCATCCATGGCAAGCGGTTAATGCCATCGTCGGCATAGTTTGCGGTATGTGCGAAAGCAAGGACCCTGAGAATATTCTTGATGAAAAGATGGAGGCGGAATTGCGCGAGTTAAGGCAATGGACGAGGCTGCCAAGGAGGATATGGGCGTTTTGCCATCGGCACATCTGCATGGGGTTCTGATAAGCCGAATTCGCCCGATTGTGGGCGATTGTCCGCTGTACGCGCACCAATAGGTTTTTGAAAACGGAAGGGTCCCTCGCGGTCGCGGCGGAACTGTCGGCCAGAGAACATCCTGAAGAGTAAGTGGCGGTGAGATTGCCACCAAATTTGGACCAGTTCGTGCCCGTAGCGCCGCCTGGTTGGGCCTGAGGTGAGGCGCTAAGCTGCTCCGGACAGGATCCTCTTCGGCGTAACTCGCTTACCTGGTTGAGATAGGGATCGTTCCACGTGGCTGGACACTCGATGTCTCGTCCCCTGACGTGACGGAGGTCCAGGCCATGGCCGCCTTTCTTGCGCGATGCGGCCCGCGCGGTGACTAAGGAGGCGAGCGCGCTTTCGGGTGGTTGAACCGGATCCCGCCAAGACAGGTACATGGACAAGTTAAGTGCGATGAAAGCCTTTGTGCGGGTCATTGAGGCCGGCACCTTCACTAAAGCTGCCGACTCTATCGGCATTCCGAAAGGTCAGTTAAGCCGCCTGATTCAGTCGCTGGAGCAGACGCTTCGAACACCGCTACTCAACCGCTCCACCCGTCGCGTGATTGCGACGCCGGACGGAGCTTCGTACTACGAATGTGTCGTGCGCTTGCTCAATGAAATGGAAGACCTTGAAACGCGCATATCCCGCGCTACAGCTTCTCCGAGAGGCAAATTGCGCGTCGGCACACCGTCGGAAATTGCCAACGGGATTCTTCTGCCGGCAATAGACGAATTCTGTGGCCGCTACCCTGACATTGAGATCGACATAACAGTCGGCGATCGCCCGATGGACATTCTCGGTGAGAATATAGATTGCGCGCTTCACGTAGGTCGGGTAATGGACCCCTCTCTTGTCGCTCGCAAAGTCGGCGACATTCGCCGCATTCTGTGTGCCTCTCCAACATACCTGGAGCGCTTTGGCGTTCCGCAGAGTCCGTCCGATATTGAGAATGGGCAGCACCGGGTCATCTCCTACTTCCTCAAAGGTTGCGTACGTCACCAGTATGCATTGCAGTCCAGCGACGATCGATGCGAGCTGGTCGCTACGTCAACCATTGCCGTAGACGATGGATATGCGATGGTGTCGGCGGCATTGGCGGGGCTCGGGATGGCTGTCATCAGCATGTTCATGGCAGCACCGCATATGGCTAATCACACACTGCTCCGCGTGTTGCCCGATTGGCATGCAAGTGCTTTGCCCCTTCATATCGTCTATCCGCCAAACCGGCGCATGAACGCAAAGCTGCGGGTATTCATTGACTGGACAGGTACATGGACAAGTTAAGTGCGATGAAAGCCTTTGTGCGGGTCATTGAGGCCGGCACCTTCACTAAAGCTGCCGACTCTATCGGCATTCCGAAAGGTCAGTTAAGCCGCCTGATTCAGTCGCTGGAGCAGACGCTTCGAACACCGCTACTCAACCGCTCCACCCGTCGCGTGATTGCGACGCCGGACGGAGCTTCGTACTACGAATGTGTCGTGCGCTTGCTCAATGAAATGGAAGACCTTGAAACGCGCATATCCCGCGCTACAGCTTCTCCGAGAGGCAAATTGCGCGTCGGCACACCGTCGGAAATTGCCAACGGGATTCTTCTGCCGGCAATAGACGAATTCTGTGGCCGCTACCCTGACATTGAGATCGACATAACAGTCGGCGATCGCCCGATGGACATTCTCGGTGAGAATATAGATTGCGCGCTTCACGTAGGTCGGGTAATGGACCCCTCTCTTGTCGCTCGCAAAGTCGGCGACATTCGCCGCATTCTGTGTGCCTCTCCAACATACCTGGAGCGCTTTGGCGTTCCGCAGAGTCCGTCCGATATTGAGAATGGGCAGCACCGGGTCATCTCCTACTTCCTCAAAGGTTGCGTACGTCACCAGTATGCATTGCAGTCCAGCGACGATCGATGCGAGCTGGTCGCTACGTCAACCATTGCCGTAGACGATGGATATGCGATGGTGTCGGCGGCATTGGCGGGGCTCGGGATGGCTGTCATCAGCATGTTCATGGCAGCACCGCATATGGCTAATCACACACTGCTCCGCGTGTTGCCCGATTGGCATGCAAGTGCTTTGCCCCTTCATATCGTCTATCCGCCAAACCGGCGCATGAACGCAAAGCTGCGGGTATTCATTGACTGGATAGCAGAACTTCTCGCAGGGTCACTGACAACGCTCCCTGCGCAAGAGACGTTCGCTGGTCGCCCTGATGTAGTAGATAAAACTATAACCAAGCTGGCGGTGTAGTCGGCAAGCTAAAGCGCCGCGACATCGGTTTCAGGATCTCGGGGCTCCACGAAGTGCCCGCACCGTAAGGCGTCAGCTTGCACCGATTGGCAAATTGGATTCGACCTTTTTTCGCCCTGCGAGAGCGGGAGAGTGCTTCGGTCGAGGGCGCCAGACAGCATGGTGCGCGATTCGGTTGTGTATCCGAAGATCTAGCGAATTGAGATGCCATACGGGACCTGAATGACGTCGCCCTGTTCGTCAATGTACTTCGCGCTGACATTTCCGCTGGGGCAGCGCGGCGCCTAGGAATACCGTGCAATTTTGTCCGCCGCCACCTCCGGCAAATGGAGGAGCAGCTTCGCCTGCGCCTGATCCAGCGTTCAACGTGGCGCCTATCGCTCTTGGCGTCCTGAACGTTAAGTCGGCGTTATACACGGTGACCGGCCGTTTCTCGTCGTAGGGAGCATCGGCAAGGGTGCCATGTTTTTGGTTCCCAGTCGATCTTCGCCTACTTTGATCTTTTAGCAAAAGGCTTTCCATCTACTGGAACACCGCTCGATAGGCAGCTGTCGCCACTGGATTGGCAACGACGAGCTTGAGACGACCTCCCAATGCTCCTATCTCTTGAACTCATCGAACGCGAGTCCGCCGGGCACTTTCAGGTCGCACTTATCCTGCGCAGAAGCGGCGGCGCCATCGAGCGCTGCCACCGCCGTAGTGGCTGCCGTATTCGTAAATGTCCTTCTACAGTTCAGGGCAGCATCACCTTCAGATTTGGCGCATCATCCCATCACCAAAAAACGACTGGCACAGCATTGGAAACTGTGCTGCCATGTCTCGCCCGATGGGAGCGAGACTACGTGGAAACATAGGTATATGAAAGGCGTTGCGGCAAGGCGCTAGTCTGCTTTTCGTTGTTGTGCGTTTGTTGGATATTGAAACGCAGCGTCTGACTTAGCTGGCTTTATTCGTAGCTGCCTTTTCTATATCGTTTGTCTTGACGGCGCAGAGGTACGCAATCAGTCGAGCTTAATGGATCGCGCCTGAGGGTGCCGTAAATCTGGATCGTATCGGATCTCGCTAACGGGATGCTTAAGTACGAAAGCATGGGAAAGGGAGAGTCAAGTGAAAACCACTCGAGTTGTAGGTGCGATGGGCCTTGTCCTCGCGGGCGCATTAGTGTCCACGTCCATTGCTGCGCAGCAGTCGGGCGTGCATCGCACAGATCTGCAACGGCACGAACTCAGCATTCCGGGATGGCAAGTCGTCCAGGCGCGCGTCGACATCGACCCCGGCATGGTTGCACCAGGTCACAGACACCCGGGCGCAGAGGTTGTCTACGTACTTGAGGGTTCACTCGAATATCACCTTGAGGGTAATCCTCCCGTCACGCTCAAGACTGGTGATGTTTTGTTCATCCCCGCCGGTGTCGCGCATAGCGCCAAGAACGTCGGACGTGACAACGGTACTGAACTTGCGACGTATATCGTTGAGACTGGCAAGCCGCTGATCGAGGTGATCAAGTGACCCCGCAAGATCTTCGTCGCGACTGTGTATGCAGCCGCAATTCGAGCGCGTTCACGATCAACCACCGTGACAAGCGTGCTTCGCACGCAAGCTTCCGAGTCTGATTGGTACGAATAGGCGATCTGCTTCGCGAACGACGTGATCTGCCTCTATTGAAAACCTACCAACTAGTTGGTACTATCCCGGTACAGTGGATTTGGTCGCGATGATCTGGTCGTGGGGACCGGGGATTCGTCGGCTGGAGGAGCGGAAAAATGGATGCGTACGTTAATGGCATTGATATCGCTGCAGTTGCCAGAATGTCGGCTGTGGCGGGTTCGCCGGGCACTAATCCAAAAGCGAGATTTGGAGTGAAAACTGCTTGGGACGGACAAACTAGGACTGTTGCTACAGTGGATGGCTACAGCTTGGGCGACGAGTATTACAAGCGCAGCTTCACCATTGTCGGCGACGAGCCGACTGAGTTAGGTGGCCGCGATACGGGCCCGAATCCTGTCGAGTTGCTGATGGCAGGCTTGAATTCTTGCATCTCGGTAACGTACGTCACTGTCGCGGCAATGAAGGGTATTTCTATACGCTCATTGCAGATCGAGACGTCTGGCGAACTCGACATCCGAGGCTTCCTCGGCATTGACGAGAGCATAAATCCCGGATTCGATGAGGTTCAATATACTATTCTGATCGATGCAGACGGGACGCCAGAAGAAATCGAAGACATTCATCAAACAGTTCTTAAGAGATCGGTTAATCTGGCCAATCTCTCAAAAGCCGTTCGCATGGTGCCGACGCTCGTAGTTGCTCACAACTGAGGATCACGCGTCCTCGAATATCGAAGCAGAGTTGTTCCGGACTGACCGATGCAACAGAACATTCCAAACGTCCAGTTAATTCGGAGTCCAAATCTAGAAGGGGAGATTCTACATGTTCGACTGGAAAGAAACCATCCAAAGTATCAACGTACGCCTCAAGGAACTATCCACCCGCACACCGGACACCTTGCGTGGCGCTGCTCTTATGGGCAGCGCCGGTGTAAAGACGAATCACCTCGGTGCCAAGACGCGAGAATTGATCGCGCTGGCCGTCGCAGTTACGACGCGCTGCGATGGTTGCATTGCTTTCCATGCTGCCGAAGCCGTGAAGCTCGGCGTAACCAACGAAGAGATGGCTGAAGCGCTCGGCGTTGCCATCAATCTGAATGCCGGCGCGGCCATGGTGTACAGCACGCATGTACTCGACGCGATGGACGCGCTCAAGCAAGCCTGACCACTTAGAAACTGAAAGGAAATGACAAAATGCTCAAAGGAAAAACTGCACTTATCACCGGCGGAGCCTCAGGTATCGGACTGGCCACTGCAAAATTGATGCATGCAAACGGCGCACGCGTTGTTATCGCCGGACGCGAAGCGAATAAGCTTGAGGCCGCACGCAAGGAGATTGGCGACGACGTGATTGCACTCCAGGTCGACGTGCTCTCGCGAGACAGCCTTGCGAATATGGTTTCAGCGATCAAGGAATCAATCGGCGGCCTGGACGTGTTTTTCGCAAACGCCGGGGTGGGCTTTCGTTACGCCGCTGGCGACGACCACCGAGGAAGCCTATGACGCGCTTATGGATACGAACGTCAAATCCGTTTTCTTTTCCCTGCAGGCTGTCGAACCCGTCCTGCGCGAGGGTGCGTCGGTGATTTTGAACACCGCTTGGCTCAACCAGGTCGGCGTCCCAGGTCGCGCGGCGCTGTCCGCCAGCAAAGCGGCGGTGCGTTCATTTGCTCGAACGTTTTCGGCTGAGCTGTTGCCACGGCGGATCCGCGTCAACGCGGTGAGCCCCGGCCTGATCGACACGCCTATCCTTCGGGGTGTAGGACAGTCGGAACATCCGGGGCAGACCGAAGGGGAATTCAAGGAGTACCTGGCGGGCGCAGCGAAGATGATTCCGTTCGGGAGACTGGGACGACCCGATGAAATCGCGCAGGCCGTGCTCTTCCTGGCAAGCGATGCATCCGGATACATGCTCGGCTCCGAACTGGTGGTCGATGGCGGCTTTGGCGAACTCTGACGAGTTCCGTCCGTACGAGATCCTTCGCGTTACCAAACGCGAAGGTCACCGGCAGCGCTGACACATGTATTGCCGCGACCAAGCCAGCATTTGTCCGACTGCCGTGAGTTCAACTTCGGCAATATGTCCCCACTTCCCGCGGTCGGATCCGCCTTTAGGTGCCTAGCATGAGAAGGCGGTTATATGCAGGGATCAACCCCAGCTTCCGCGATGTCTACCATGATCCGCCGGCATGCTGCGACGTAAGCACGGCCCGCGTCGGTGAGCACGAGCTTGCGGTTGCCGCGCAGCAGCAGGCGGATCTTCAGATGCTCCTCCAACTCGGACACCCGTCGGCTGACGGTAACCAGCGGGATGCTTAATTGGCGGCTCGCCGCAGAAAGACTCCCGTTATCGACGGCCGCAAGCAAGACGGTCATGGCATCAGGTCGATCCATCGCCTTTCACCTCGTGGAAGGATGTCTCTTAAAGATATCGTCCATTCGACATGTTTCGAAGGGGATAAATTCTGTTCCGGGCGCGGCCCTGACGGCGGACTCATTCAACGTTCCAACTCAACGGAAGAAGTTCAACGGAAAAAATGATGATCAAACTGACTTCGGCGGCCATTGCCGCTGCTCTTGCACTCTCAGTGATCAGTCACGCGGCGTCAGCGGACGAATCGGGGGTCGTGCAGCCCCTGCATGTACAGAATGCCCTGGCACCGGATCCTGTGAAGGCCATTCGCCCATTCCACATCCACGTTTCCGACGCACAGCTCGCGGATCTGCGCCGACGCATCGCTGTGACTCACTGGCCCGACAAGGAGACGGTGGCGGATCGGTCCCAAGGCGCTCAGCTCGAAGAGATGCAGAAGCTCGTCCGCTACTGGGGAACGAACTACGACTGGCGCAAGGCCGAAGTTCGGCTCAACGCATTGCCGCAATACACGACCAACATCGACGGCGTGGACATCCATTTCATATGGGTACGGTCCGCACGTCCCAATGCGTTGCCGATGATCGTCACTCACGGTTGGCCAGGCTCGGTGTTCGAGTTCACCAAGGTCATCGGTCCGCTCACAGATCCCACCGCCTACGGCGGCAGCGCAGACGACGCGTTTGATCTCGTGATCCCGTCCATTCCGGGCTACGGCTTTTCGGGCAAGCCGAAAAACACCGGCTGGGATCCTGATCACATCGCGCGGGTGTGGGAGGAACTGATGCATCGCCTTGGCTACAGCCACTACGTTGCTCAGGGCGGTGACTGGGGTGCGCCGGTTACTAGTGCGATGGCGCGCCAGGCTCCAGCGGGCTTGCTCGGTATTCACCTCAATCTGGCGGCAGCGATTCCGCCAGAGGCGGCAGCGGCGCTTGCCGCGGGCGGGCCCGCGCCGGCGGGCCTTTCGGCAGACGAACGGGCCACGTTCGATGCGCTTTTGAACTACACGAAACAGGGAAACGCGGCCTACGTCACGATGCTTGGGGCGCGGCCCCAGACCATCGGCTATGGCGTGGCCGATTCGCCAGCCTTCCTCGCGGCGTTCATGCTCGGCCATCCTGGTTTCGCCCGGTGGACATATGGCAGCGATCCTCAAACGCCACCGACAAAAGACGATGTGCTCGACGACTTCACGCTGTACTGGTTGACGGGTAGTGCTGCATCGGCAGGGCGGTTGTACTGGGAGAACATGGGGCGAAGCCCGCTGTTTGCGGCCGCCCAGAAAACCAGTGAGATCTCGCTTCCGGTCGCCGTCACTGTGTTTCCGGAGGACGTCTATCGTCCGCCGCAAACGTGGGTGCGACGCGCCTATCCAAACCTCATTTACTTCCACGATGCCGCCCGAGGCGGGCACTTTGCGGCATGGGAGCAGCCGCAACTGTTCTCTGAAGAAGTCCGCGCTTCATTCCGGCCGCTGCGCACCAGGGCAGCAGGGACAAGCCCATGAGACGAACGGTTTCGATGCTGACGGCGACTGCGGCACTAGCGGGCGCCTGCATGGCACATGCCGGCTCCCGTGCGGGCGATACGACCTGCCAGCCGGATACCGCAACCGGACCTTGATCACACGCGTCTACACCGACAACCGTTACCCGGGACAGCGAAGGACAGTGAAAGACCTCGTTGCGGACTCTCAGATTTGGCAGATGAATGTCCGATTTAACGTTCTTATCGGTCTGTGGCTCGAATTATCCGTCAAGTATTTCCAGTTTAACGACGGCAGTGCTTCAGGGCAGGTACACGAGGCAGTTCACCCACTCACTCACCCAGATAAGCCGCCCGCACCTTCGGATCATCCAGCATCTGCTTCGCGTCACCCGACATCGTGACCAGACCCGAGTCCATCACGTAGCCGCGATTCGCCGCCTGCAGCGCGAGACGCGCGTTCTGTTCGACCAGCAGCACGGTCATGCCTTCAGCCGAGATCGCCCGCACCACTTCGAAGATCTTCTCGACCATGATCGGCGACAGACCCATCGACGGCTCGTCCAGCAGCAACAGCTTCGGACGCGAGATGATCGCGCGCGCCATCGCCAGCATTTGCTGTTCGCCGCCCGAAAGCGTGCCGGCGTACTGCGCCGCACGTTCCTTCAGACGCGGGAAGAAGCCGAACATGCGATCCACGTCCGCCTTGATGCCGTCCGTATCCGTACGCAGATAAGCGCCCATCTGCATGTTCTCGACGATCGACATGCGCGCGAAGATGCCGCGCCCTTCCGGCACCATCGCGAGACCTTTCTTGAGCAGCAGATGCGGCGGCACGCCCTTGATCGATTCGCCCATGTACTCGATGTCGCCGATCGTGTACGGCTTGAGACCCGTGATCGCCTTCATCGTCGTGGTCTTGCCCGCGCCGTTCGCGCCGATCAGTGTGACCAGCTCGCCCTGCGCAACCTCGAGGTCAATCCCCTTGACTGCCTGGATGCCGCCGTAATTGACCTGCAGGCCCTTGATTTTCAACATTGCTGTAGCCATTAGTGGACCCCCGCACCCAGATAAGCTTCGATCACCTTCGGATCCTTCTGCACGTCCTGCGGCAGACCTTGCGCAATCACCTTGCCGTAGTCGAGCACCGTCATCTGGTTGCACAGACCCATCACGAGCTTCACATCGTGCTCGATCAGCAGAATCGTCTTGCCGTCCGCGCGAATCTTGTCGAGCAGCTTGGTCAGCTCGACCTTTTCCGTCGCGTTCATGCCGGCGGCCGGTTCGTCCAGCGCGAGCAGCTTCGGATCGGTTGCCAGCGCGCGCGCGATTTCCAGTCGACGCTGATGGCCGTACGACAGGTTGCGCGACGTGTAGTCCGCGTACTGCGCAATGCCGACGTATTCCAGCAGTTCGATCGCGCGTTCCTTGATCTCGCGCTCTTCCTTGCGCTCGGCCGGCGTCTGGAACACCGCGCCCAGCAGGCCGTGCTTGGTGCGCACGTGGCGCCCGACCATCACGTTTTCCAGCGCGGTCATGCCGCCGAACAGACGGATGTTCTGGAACGTGCGCGCGATGCCGGCTTTCGCCACCTGATACACCGCGGTCGGCGTGTAGTTCTCGCCGTCGAGCTTGAACTCGCCCGAATCCGGCGTGTACAGGCCCGTGATCACGTTGAAGAAGGTCGTCTTGCCGGCGCCGTTCGGGCCGATCAGACCGTAAATCTGGCCGGACTTGATTTCAAGCCCGACGTCGGACAGCGCCTGCAAACCGCCGAAGCGTTTGTTGACCCCTTTCACCGACAGTCGAATGTTATCGCTCATGTTTTTTCTCCGGCGGTGCTTAGGCGCGCACCGGCTTCTTGCCGCTGCGCTTCGACAGTTTCGCGATCTTGTCTTCATGCTTGGGCGACGGCCACAAGCCTTCCGAGCGGTACAGCATGATCAGCACCATCGCGAGTGCGTAGACCAGCTGACGGATCACTTCCGTATCGACGATTTCATGGCCGAACACCATGTTCTGCAGCGGGCCCATCGTCGAGCGCAGGAATTCCGGCAGCACCGCGAGCAGCACCGCGCCGAGAATCACGCCCGGAATGTGGCCCATGCCGCCCAGCACCACGCACGCCAGCACCACGATCGACTCCGGCAGCGTGAACGATTCCGGCGACACGAAGCCCTGGAACGAGCCGAACATCGCGCCGGACAGGCCGCCGAACGACGCGCCCATCGCAAACGCCAGCAGCTTCACGTTGCGGGTGTTGATGCCCATCGCCTTGGCGGCGATTTCGTCTTCGCGGATCGCGGCCCATGCACGGCCGATACGCGAGTGCTGCAGGCGCGTACACACCCAGATCACCAGCAACGCGGCGAGCACGAACAGGTAGTAGTACGAGTACACCGACGGGAACTGGAAGCCGAACAGCGAGTGCGTTTGCGCGAGGCTGAAGTCGCCGACGTGCACCGGGTCGATCCCCGTGATCCCCTTCGGGCCATTGGTGATGTTCACCGGACGGTCGAGGTTGTTCAGGAAGATCCGCACAATTTCCCCGAAGCCCAACGTCACGATGGCGAGGTAGTCGCCGCGCAGACGCAGCGTCGGTGCGCCGAGAATCACGCCGAAGAACGCGGCGACGGCCATCGCGCACGGCACGATGATCAGGAACGGCACGTGCAGGCCATTCGGCGCGAGATGCGCGATCCACTCGAACTGCGAGGACAGATGCGGCGAGGATAACAGCGCCGCGGTGTAGGCGCCAACCGCGTAAAAGGCGATATAACCCAGGTCGAGCAGGCCGGCAAAGCCGACCACGACATTGAGACCGAGTGCCAGCATCACGTACAGCATCGCGAAGTCGAGCACGCGGACCCAGTAGTTGCCGCCGGCGGTGCCGATGATCATCGGCGCGGCGATCACGAAGATCGCGGTGATGATGCCGACGGTCAGCGTGTTCGTCAGGTTCTTTTCAGGGATGAGCGTCGTGGACGGCTCGATCGGTTGAATTGAGGTCATGTCTGTTTTCTCCCGGGATCAGGCGCGATCCGCAACACGTTCGCCAAGCAGGCCCGACGGACGGAACACCAGCACGATGATCAGCACGATGAAAGCGAACACGTCCTGATAGTTACTGCCGAACACACTGCCAGTGAGGTTGCCGATATAGCCGGCGCCCAACTGTTCGATCAGCCCAAGAATCACGCCGCCCACCATCGCGCCGCCGAGATTGCCGATCCCGCCGAGCACCGCTGCGGTAAAGGCCTTCAGGCCGGGGATGAAGCCCATATAGAAGTGCGCGTTGCCGTATTCCGACGCGATCATCACGCCGGCCAGAGCGGCGAGCGCCGAGCCGATCATGAAGGTGGCCGAGATCACGAAGTTCGGGTTCACGCCCATCAGCGAGGCATTGCCCGGGTTTTCAGCGATGGCCCGCATGGCGCGGCCGAGCTTGGTCTTGTGGACCAGCAGCAGCAGGCCGCCCATCACGAGGAACGCCACCACGATGATCACGATTTCAGTCATCGAGATCACGGCACCAGGCGTCGTGTCGGTGGCCTTGATCACGTTGAGCGGGTCGGTGGGCAACAGCTGCGGGAATGGCAGCGGGTTGCGCGACCAGATCATCATCGCGAGGGTTTGCAGCAGGATCGACACGCCGATTGCGGTGATCAGCGGGGCGAGACGCGGCGCTTTGCGCAACGGCCGGTAGGCCACGCGCTCGATCGTGTAGCCGACCGCCGCGCACACAATGGCCGCAATGATCAGCGCGATGATGAGCGTCGGCACATTGCCCAGGCCTGGGAAGTGGTTCTGCAGCACGCCTATGGCGGAGAGCGCGACCATCGCGCCCACCATCAACACATCGCCGTGAGCGAAGTTGATGATGCCAAGAATGCCGTAAACCATCGTATAGCCCAGTGCGATGATGGCGTAGACGCTGCCAAGCACCAGCCCGTTGAGAACCTGCTGGATGAAAATATCCATGTCTCCTTTTCCTCGTATCTGCGTGAATCCTGGTCCCTGCCACGCCGCACTGGTGCGCATCTGGACGTTGAGGTCCGGTGCTTAAAAAAACGGCGCAGGGGGCATGCTCCTGCGCCGCTGAGCGACTACAAGCTGGAGACCATTCCGGTACAACAAGAAACACGGCTAGACTTCGCCTATTTCTCGACGACACCGAGCAATGCCTGTTTACCGCCGACATACTTGTAGAGCGAAATCACACCATGCCGCAGATCGCCCTTGGAGTCGAACTGCGTTCTGCCGAGTACACCCTGATGATCGGTCGCGGGCATCGCCGCGAGGATTTTTTCGGCCTCGGTCGATTGCGCGCGCTTCATCGCGTCGACGATGACACCCACCGCGTCGTACGCAAACGGTGAATTCAGAACCGGCGCGTAACCAAAGCGCTTCTTGTAGCGCTCGACGAATGCCGGCCCACCGGCCATCTTCAGCAACGGCGCGCCAGCAATCGAGCAAATGACGTTGTCGGCTGCGTCGCCAGCGAGTTTTGCGAGGTCATCGGCGCACAATCCGTCGCCCGCAAGCACTTTCACTGCTATGCCCAACTGCTTCGCCTGTTTCGCGAACGGTCCGCCCGTGCCGTCGAGCCCGCCGTACATGATGGCGTCCGGCTTTTCGCCCTTGATCTTCGTGAGAATCGCCCGGAAATCCACGGCCTTGTCGGTGCTCGCATCGTGCGACAGCACCGTGATGCCGTTGGCTTTCGCCTGATTTTCAAATTCGACGGCAAGGCCTTGGCCGTAGGCGGTCGAGTCGTCGACGATCGCTATCGTCTTGACTTTAAGCGTCTTGGCCGCATAGTCGGCGAGCGTCGGACCTTGCTGCGCATCGGTCGCCACCACCCGATACGCGGTCTTGAATCCTTGCTGCGTATACACCGGGTTCGTAGCGGATGGAGACACCTGCACGATGCCTGCGTCGCTGTATATCTTTGACGCCGGAATGGTGGAGCCGGACTGCATGTGGCCGACCACGGCGACGACCTTGTGGTCAACCAGCTTCTGGGCGACCTGGGTGGCCTGACGCGGGTCGCCGGCGTCGTCCTGCGCGTCGAAGACAAGCATCACCTTTTTTCCGCCAATCGCGAGACCCCTCTCGTTGATCTCCTCAATTGCGAGGCGGGCGCCATTCTCGGTGTCCTTGCCGAGATACGAAGCGGGTCCTGTCACGGGCGCAGCCTCCCCGATCTTCACTGTCTCGTCGGCACGGGCAACTCCCACCGCGGCCGCAGCCAACATCCCCAGAATGCCGACCGTCGCCATGCAGCGACCCGTGGTTGTGTTTTTACGCATGCATCACCTGAAAAAAAAGTTGTGGTTGGCCAGAACGAAAGGAAAAGGCCGCCCGCCGAAGGAAACACACGGCCGTTTGCTGGATCGTTGTCGGTTTTCCTACTGCCTTCGTCCGATGATTCGCGCGCGAGGCACGGTGTCGTTGGTCAGCGGGATTGAATTTAAGTGGCCACAATCCGTTGGGATTGCATCGATCTGCCGGGAAATAGAAGAATTGCGGCAGGTCGGCTTTGCAGCGAATCGCCATTGCTCCACCGTATAATTGACGCCATCTACCTAGGAGGTCGCGCATGCTAGCCGCCGACGATCCCACCCGAGCGACTCGTTCTGCTCAGCAACTGGTCGAACGACTGGATTCGGTGCCGCGTACCGTTCAGGCTCGCCCAAGCCGTTCCGGTGCGGAACTGAGCATCGGCATTCTTCTATGGCCGCGTTTTCCGATGCTGTCGCTCGGCGGCCTTTGCGATGCGCTGCGTCACGCAGCGGACCGCGGCGACCAGAGCCGCCAACTGCGGTGCCTATGGACGATTGTGGGCGCACAGAACGAATCGATCGAAGCCAGTTGTGGAATTCCGGTACAGGCGCAATCCACGTTTCCGGACGTCGCGCAGTTTGACTATCTCGTCGTGATCGGCGGCCTGCTGCCGCATCTCGATCAGGTCGATCGACGCTATTGGGACTATCTGAAGCAGGCGGCCGAGGCCGGCATTCCGCTCGTCGGCATATGTACCGGCAGCTTCGTGCTGGCGCGTGCGGGACTGATGGAAAACCACGTAGCCTGCGTGCACAGCTTCCACCTCGACGATTACCGCCGCTTGTTTCCGACGCTGCGCGTGTCGACGCACGCCGACTATCTGATCGATGGCGTCCGTACTACCTGCGCGGGCGGCATTTCCATCGTCGAAATGGCCGCGCGCCTGATCAGCCTGCATTGCGGCCCCGACCGCGCGTCAAAGGTGATTCATCAGATGACGGTTAGCCGCGCGGGTGGTTCGTCTTTCGTTGAGCGGCGCGCGGCGCTCGGTTATATGTCGGTCGAAGATGCTACCGTGCGCCAGGCGGTGTTATTGATGGAAGAAAATTTCGAAGCACCGCTCAATATCGCCGTCATTGCAAAGATGATTGGCACTAGCGTGCGCAATCTCGAGCGGGCGTTCATCGCAGAGATGAACACATCGCCGAACGAATTCTACCGCCGGATGCGATTACGTTACGCGCGCTGGATGCTGGTCAATACGAGCCGCACGATCACGGAGATCGGTTATGAATGCGGCTTCGCGGACGCCGCCCATTTCATCCGCGTCTTTCGTGAGGCATATGGGATGACACCTGGCAAACTGCGCGCGCCGCGCGGCGCTGGCGCCATCTGACCGCCGCAGGTCGGCTTGACGCCGACAGTCTCGTTTGCACGCGCCTGTCGCGTTTCTTCTACTTTCCGGCAGATCAATGCAATCCGGTACGCCGACTGCACCGTACAGTCCGTTTAACGGGCCGGCGACAGACTTGCGGCATGCGGCCCTCCCCTCCAACACCTGAAAAAAGCGAGTGCGGCGGTATGCGGATATTGATTCTGGGTGCCGGCGTCATTGGGCTGGCCAGTGCGTATTACCTGAGTCAGGCGGGACATGAGGTCACGGTCGCGGACCGGCATCGGGACGTAGCGAACGAGACTAGCGCCGGCAACGGCGGCCAGTTGTCGTATACCTACGTCGCGCCGCTAGCCGGACCCGGTGTGGTCTCGAAGCTGCCGCGCTGGCTCACGCAAAGCGATTCGCCGGTGCGCTTTCGTCCGCAGCTAAGCATCGAACAGTGGCGCTGGTGCTTTCAGTTCCTCTCGGCGTGCACACGCGAACAGAGCGAACTCACGATACGCAAGCTGCTGCCGCTATCGTTCCTCAGCCGGACGCTGCTTCATGAACTGATCGCCGCTGAACCGTCACTCAAGTTTGACTTCATCCGCTCCGGCAAGCTCGTGCTACATCGCGACCCAAGCGCCATGCAGAGTGCGATCGGACTGCTTGAATTCCAGCGTTCGCTCGGCTGCGACCAGCAGGCGTTGAGCCCTGACGCATGCGTCGAACTGGAACCGACCCTCGCCGATTTGCGCCCTTATCTCGCGGGCGCGATCCATACCGCGAGCGAGGACACGGCCGATTGTCAGCGCTTTTGCAAGGGACTCGAAGCGTTGCTGCGCACTCGCGGCGTGCAGTTCCTGATGGACACATCGATCGAATGTCTCAAGTCCATTTCGAACGGTCGGGTCGAAGCCTGGAGCAACGGTGCGCCGCTTGCGTCGGATCATGTCGTCGTCGCCTCAGGCGCGGCTGCCGCCCACTTGCTCAGGCCCGTGGGCATCCATGTGCCGGTCTATCCGCTCAAGGGATACAGCCTGACATTCGATCTGCAACCGCAGACCGCCGCGCCTCGTATCAGCATCACAGACTTCAGCCGCAAAGTGGTGTACGCCCGGCTGGGCATGCGGCTGCGCGTGGCGGGCATCGCCGATATCGACGGCTATTCGCTCGAGTCCGATCCGGCACGGCTTGCGATGCTGCGAGCGGAGGCGGCCGCCGTTTATCCCGACGCCGTCGCAACCTGCCCGTCTAGCGACTGGATCGGGTTGCGCCCGGCGACGCCGCGGGGCACGCCTATTGTCGGACCGACGCACTACCGCAATCTGTGGCTCAACGTCGGCCATGGCGCGCTCGGCTTCACGCTTGCTACGGGTTCCGCGGCCCTGCTGACGCAGTGGTTCGCAAGCAGTAACGGCGACGAATTGCGCAGCACGTTTGCTCTTTCGCATTGAACCCCTGAGACCCCGTCTCCGTGACGTGCTCACTTCACCCAAAGATCAATATCGCATGATAGAAAAGGCCAACATCGTAGTTATTGGCACTGGCGGCACAATCGCCGGCCAAGGCAAAGCCGCGAGCAACACGTCCGCATACATGTGTTCGGTGCTCGGCATCGACGACATTCTCACCACCATCCCCCATGCGTCCCTGCCGGTGAATCTGCGTGCGGAGCAGTTGCTGCAAACCGGCTCTGAAAATTTCACCAACGAGCATCTGCTCGCAATCGGCAAGCGCGTGTCGACCTTGCTCGCGCAAGACGATATCGACGGCGTCGTAATCGCGCACGGGACAGATACAATCGAGGAGACCGCTTACTTCCTCCATCTCACGCTCAAGAGTCGCAAGCCGGTGGTGGTAGTCGGCTCGATGCGCCCGCCCTCGGCGATGAGCTCCGACGCGCCGCTGAACCTCTACGATGCGATCGCTGTCGCAGCGCACCCTTCGTCGATTGGCATGGGCACGCTGGTCGTCGCCAACGACGAGATTCACACCGCACGGGACGTTGTCAAAAGCAACAGCTTCAAAATCGAGGCGTTCCGCTCACCATACGGTCCGCTAGGATATGTGATCGACGGTCGGCCACGCTACTACCGTCATCCGGCCCGCGCCCATACGCTCGCGACACCGTGGTCTGCCGGGACGCTCGGGTCATTGCCTGCGGTCGACATTGTCTATGCCTACGGGGCGCTTGAACCGGCAACGGTGAACGCTATCGCCGCACGTGCGCAAGGGTTGATCTTTGCCGGCACTGGTAACGGCAGCGTCGCGGCTCATCTAATCGAGCCGTTGCGCAATGCGGTCCGGCGCGGCGTTCATGTAGTGCGTGCATCGCGCACAGGCAACGGAATCGTCGTGCAGAACGGAGCACAACCCGACGAGGCATACAGCTGGCTCGCCGTCGACGACCAGGTGCCCTCAAAAGCGCGCATCCTTCTGATGCTGGCACTCACCCAATCCCGCGACTTGCAAGTGTTGCAAACCGTCTTCGAGCGCTATTGAAGTGCTCACTCTTCACCAACTCTCACATACAAATCATGCACCTGATTACTGATGACGACGTGCGGCGCCTCATCACGATGCGCGACGCGATTAACGAACTGCGCCTCGCGCTTTTAGAACATGGCAGAGGTCACGCACGAATCCAACCCCGCGTCAAAACGAAGGTTGGCAACATCACCCTCAGCACAATGGGCGCGATCCTGCCGGATGCGGGTGTGTGCGGCGCGAAGGTGTATTCAACTCACGCTGGCAAGTTCGACTTTGTGATCCCGCTCTTTTCGAATGACGACGGAAGCTTGCTTTCGATCGTCCACGGCGATGCGCTTACCGAGTACCGTACCGCAGCGGTCACGCGCGTCGCATCCGAAGTGTTCGCGCGAGCCGACGCGCGGGTGCTCGCTGTGTTCGGCACGGGCCTTCAGGCCAAGGCGCATATCCGCGCCATCGTCGCGGACTCCAGCATTGAGCGCGTCCTGATCGTGGGGATCGAACGTGTCGCGCAGACGCTCGAGGAAATGCAAATTTGCTTCCCTGACAAACGCTTCGAAGCAAGCGACGCGCAAGCGGCTGTTTCGGTCGCGGACATCATTGTCACAGCTACGCGCAGCACCACACCTCTCTTCGACGGCGCGCAGGTGAAACCCGGGGCATTCGTCGCCGCAATCGGGTCGAGCAAGCCGGATGCGCGCGAACTCGACGATACGGTACTCGCCCGCGCCGGCAGGATCGTCGTCGAATCGCTGGAACAGGCACGACTCGAAGCAGGCGATCTGCTGATGGCGCAGCCGGGTATCGTCAATTGGGACCATGTGATCGAGCTTGGCCACGCCGTTTTCAACGGAACAGTTCCGTCGTTTGCTGAAGATACCACCGTATTCAAGTCGCTCGGGTTCGGGCTCGCCGATGTGGCGCTCGCCCAATTGGTCACGCAGCGTGTGATGGGCGAGCGCTTGCAGTAGATAGCTTCTCGCACCATCACGAGCCCGAAAAAGACCCGCAAGCGCGAAGGCGCGCGAAATCAGGATCGCATTGCCTTTCGCGTACCGCAGGTGCGGCATAGCGAATGATGTTTGAACGATATCGATCGGTATTCGCGGTCAGAAATACGTTGGCATGAAAGGCGGCAATGGTGCTGCATCGAGTCATTCGATGGAACGGAACGAGCGTCGCCTTTTGGGCCGAATTCGCCTATTCGCCTCCATAGGACGGACAACACGCGCGTAGCCGGGCCTTGGCTCGCACGAACCAGAACAGTATTCGTGTTGCCTCAGCGGCCACCGAGCCACCTGGTAATCGCAGGTCCCGCTCGGCAACGGATCGGCGCCGCACGGCATGATCGTCGGTCCGCATGGAGCATGCATGGATTACCGATGGCGGGCTGAACGCGATCGTCCGCGTCGATTCGAAGACTCTCGCTGTCGCGCGCTTCCCGTTGCCCAAAGACCGACAGAACGCCAACCTGAACACGGCCGTTTTCGACAAACGCGGGCACCTGTGGCTTACCGGACAAGGCGGAATCTATGGTGAGCTTGACCCAGGAAGCGGCAGCATCCGCATGTTCAATGCGCCGCGCGGGCCGGGCGCCTATGGAATCTGTGTCACCCCTGACGGCAGCTTGTACTTCGCTTCACTAGCTGGCAGCTACCTCGGCCGCATCGATCCGGTGAGCGGCACGGCGCAAGTCATCGAGCCGCCAACACCGGAACAGGGAGCGCGCCGGGTGTGGTCCGATTCAAAAGGTCGCGTCTGGATCAGCGAGTGGAACGCAGGAAAGGTGGGCGTGTTCGACCCGGCGGCGCATCGGTGGCGCGAATGGAAACTGCCGGGTTCCGGTCGCATGTGTATGCGATATTCGTCGACGACAAAGACATCGTCTGGCTCATCGAATGGAGCGCTAACGCGCTAGTGCGCCTCGACCCTCGAACGGAACGGTTCGAGATGTTTGCGCTGCCGCGCCCACACGCGAACGTACGCCAGATGAGGGAGACACTTTCTGTCAGTTTCGGTCGCCACGACATTTCACCGGTTAGACACGCGGTCCCTTGCTGCCTGCCTATCTCAACGCCGTGCTTATGAACGGCACCCCCTTTCTGCGACGGCGAGTCCGCTCACTCACTCACGCGCTGTCTAGTTCAGTCTCGTTATATAAGCTTCGGCTGCGTGTTCTGCTGCGTCGTTGGCGAGCGGGATCGCTCACTGGAGTCGATGATCCGGGAGCCTGAGCATGCGTACATGTCTGGCCTCAACGACTTCCGGAATTATCTTCTGGCCACGCAATGGGACATGAACCGGCGTGAGCTGGTGGGGCGCTCCCTGAATGACGATGGTTGTGTGCGCATTCAGGCCGATACACTGAGTTTTCAGGCGCGTATGGATCTTCTGCGCTATCTGTTGACACTTGACGCACTCGAGGTCGAGCGTGCGGAGCAGCACGACGCGGATCTTGCGTCGGGACGCATCGAGGACAACGCGGAGAATCGCGAATTGTGCGAGGTGCAGTTTGAGATGATCACACCAGCTCAACTGGTGGCGATCGACTTCATGCTGTCGATGCACCACTATGCGCCGCACGCGTTTCCGGCGTTGTCAGCATGGTACGAAGTGAACCGGCTGGGTAGACGCTACGTCATTCCAAAGGTAGAGCCTTTCCCCAAGGTTCCGGTTCCGAACCACGGCTGGTACCACGTCGGGCGTTTTGATGCCGAGGCTCCGGCTGATGGTTTGCGTGATTATCTCGCTGAGCAGTGGAATCCATATCGGCACCCCCAGCGCGTGTCGACGTATGCGCAAACGAAGCGGGGTGAGCGGGTTGTGTACTTCGAGGAAAGCGATCAACTGCACGTCGGCGCTGTACGCGCTTGTGAGTTTGTCACGTGTTCGTTCGACCATGCCTGGTACTCGCGTGTTCAGGGCCATACGGCGATCGAGTCCGCGCGCTTCTGGCTGAACGAAGCGATCCTGAAGCTGCCGGCCGGAAGCGCCCAACGCTATCAGGACATGGCGGTGCGGGGTCAATACTTCGCGCGGCTAGCGGAGCGTTTGAATCTTTCGCCGGCGGAGCTCGACCGGTATCTCATCGAAAACGCGATCAGCGACGCACAATCGCACCACGTCGAGAAGGCCCAGCTGGATCTCTTTGCGATGGCTGCGTAGCCATTGAATTTTTTCTCTATCCCTTGCGGGGCACGCCCGCGGGGGGCTGCTCCGCACTTTTTTTTGGAGTGGCAAATGACAATAGGACCACGCGTGCCCGGCATGCCGGTGCTGCAGAAAAACGCTAATGTAGATGACGGGCTGCTCGTTCGGGTGGGCATCCCGCATAGTGGCGGTCGGCTCGCATTTCACGCCTTCAACGAAGGGTATCCGGCGATGGTCTCGGCGTCCGCGTTCTGGAACCGGACGACGGGGCGCTTCCGTATCCCGCGAGCGACCGATCTGACGGAGATTGACTTCGCCCTCGATAGCGCGGGTTTCTCGGCGATGAAGCTGTTCCAGTCAAAGGGTGGGCAAAGCGGGATTGCGGGCGTCTACCCCTGGACCATGGAGCAGTACGTCGAACTGGCGTCTTCCTCCGGAGCATCCTGGGTCGCCCAGCCGGACATGTGCTGTGAACCGGAGCTTGCTGCGGATCAGGATGCAATTGACTATCGGGTGAATGCAACGGCGACGTTGCTGGAAGCCATGTTGCGCGTGGTCTATGCGTGGCAGGACCAGCTTGCGGCAACTTGCAGCGCGGAGGTCGTTCAGAACACAATCCGGATTCCTGTGCCCGTCGCGCAGGGTTTACGGATAAGTTTTGGATAAAATGCATATCAATGTAAGTTCTTGTGAAATGGACAACGCAGCTGAGCGATCGCATGGTGGCGGCATGCTCCTCGTTCGCCCGGCAACCGTCGAAATCGGGGTTTCCTCGCGACTAATCAAGCTGCAACCAAACCCGCCGCGCTCTTCGGAGCCGGCGGTTTTTTTACGCTCACAAATAGTTTGGTAAGTTTGGGAAAAAAAATGGATATCGATGTGTTCTAATTTACCGCTGATCTGTAGCTGTCTACCGATTTCTTTCTTATTTGGGCAAGCCCGCGTAGCGGGCGCGTCACCGAGTGTGGGCAACTTCGGGACCGGCTGCAGGCCGGCTGTACACAGGCTTGTCCTGTGTACAGCGAAGTTGTCCATACGGGGAGCTCCTGCTGCGGCTTGAACTGCCCGCTCAAAGTGCGACTTGAACAGAGAGCCAAATGGGAGAAGAAGAGTCGGGGAAGATCGTTAGGAAGGTTATCCTTCCCGTCCTGGCCAGGAGCTGGGTGTGCTCGGCAGAGGATATTGGCGCGCAGATGCGCGAAATCGGTAAGGACGGCTCGGCGACCGTGGCGTACCATTACCGACACGTGAGCGGCAAAAACGCGACTGATGCCGAAGGCTATATCAAGGAACACTACAACCTATTTCCGCTTGTCCTGAGTCGAGATGGCGCTCCGTGGGAGCCGGCCGTTGCATATATCTTCGGCCGACTTCAACGAAAGGCTTTTCCCAATATGCGGACCATTCACGGAATCGCGGATGACCTCGGCTACTTCCTCGATTTTTTGGAGGATCGTGGTATCGAGTACGACGATTTTCCATCGAACAAACAAAAGCGGCCCACCTATCGTTTCCATGGTTACCTCAAGCAGCAGATCCATGCGCGCGAGATGGCCCCGTCGACCGCGCAAAGACGCATGGAACCGTCATCGGCTTCTATCGGTGGTTGCTGGCTGAAGGTTTGCTCGCCCCTGAACATCCCCTCTGGCAGGAAACGGATCATTACCTGAGCTTCAAGGACGCGCGTGGGATTGCGCATGCGAAGCAGATCAAACTGACGGACGTTTCAATCTCGGCGCCACGGCAGGCCGATCCCTTCGACGGCCACATAGACGATGGTGGCAAGCTTCGCCCGTTGGCGCTGGGCGAGCAACATTGGATCATCGAAGCGCTGGTCGCGCTGCAAAATATCGAGATGCTGTTGATCCACGCACTGATGCTCACGACCGGGGCTCGCATCCAGACGGCGCTGACCTTTCGCGTTCGCCACGTCGTCCAGGAGCCGCCCTCTGGTGCTGCCGAGGTTCGCATTCGGGTCGGCTCGGGAACAGGCATCGACACGAAGAACAACAAGTTGATGACCCTTCACATTCCGTGCGCGGTCTACGAACGCCTGCGCCTGTATGCCCTCTCCGAGCGCGCAATCGCTCGACGCTTGCGGGCACAGGGGGGCGACGGACCAGACCAGTATCTCTTTCTCACCCAACAAGGCGCACCGTACTACGAGGCGGACGAGCATTCCGGCGTGTTTGACCCGACCTTCTCGCTGCGACACCGAAAGCGAGGCCAGACGGTGCGTGTGTTCATCCGCGATCATGTGCTGCCGTACATCCGCGAGCACTTCGATCGAGATTTTCATTTCCGAATTCACGATCTACGAGCCTCGTTCGGGATGAATCTGACTGACAGTGTGCTACGGCGTGTCGAGCAGAAGGATATGACCCTGCTCCAGGCCAGGCAGTTTGTCTCGACACGGATGGGCCATGAGCGGACTGAGACGACCGACCGATATCTGGGCTTCCGGCAGACAATGGACGCGATCGTCTCCGCCGTGGACGACCACGAGCAGTACATCCAGTCGTTGATCGCGATGGCTTGGGGAGGAAATCTCCATGCCGAATAATGGCGTAAGCTTTGAGGCCCGGGCGTTTGAAGTCCTCGATTTGCCGTTCGACGACGAGGTACCAATCTCACACCCGGAGCGAGTGATCCTGAAGATCGGGAGATCGACTGTCGATATTGGTTCGCTTTGCTACATCCGCCGTAGCGAGGCACGCAGGAAAAACAGCACGCGAAGCCAGATTTACCCGCGCCATGTAGACCTTTCGTCTTTCTCGTTGGAGAGATCTGAGCAAGTCACGAAATTGCTCCAGTTTCTGAACTACCGAATGATCGTAGGCGGGTACCGGCCCTCGGCAATTCAGGGCAGCTGCGGCGAAATCAGAGCGTTTATGGACTGGTGTGATGCTCGACAGCTGCACGACGCACTGAGCGGGGAGGTCGGTACCTACCGTGCCTTTGCGGAGTATGTGGAATATCTCCGCGAGCAGGTCAATAACCACACAATGCGTCAGGCCTACGCCTGGGGCACGCAACACAAGATCGGGAAGTTGCTTGAGTCGATCTTTGACCTCCATGATCTGGAGCGAGGCGTGAATCTAATGCCCTCCTCTTGGAGGGATGTGGTTCAGACGGAGCCGCCATCTGAATCCGATCTCGCGAAGCTCTGTGGGCTATGCGCGGCGGTCTTCGAAGGTATGTCGGATTTCGTTTTAAATGCCAAACCCTACCCCTTCCGGGTCGAAATGCCGAGGTATCTCGACTGGTCGGAGCAAGGGCTGTGGATATTCCCGGAGCAGCAGTGGTGCATGCCTCCTCATCTGCTTGAGCTGCGTGAGCGCCGAGCAGGACCGGCTCGGAGAAATCCGAATTACGACTACCGGAACGGCCGCGTGCTTAGCTTCGAGCAAGCTATTGCGACGCGGCGGGCCGGGAGCAAGGTGACTCGACAAGCCGCCCAGGAAGTGCTCGATCTCATTGACGCGGCGAACCGAGATCCCCGCAGTTACCACCGCCAGAAAGCTGCGATGCTGGCACACAACTGCTTCCTCGTGCTGTTCATTGCCCAAACAGGGCTGAATCCCTCTGTCGCTTGCGAACTGAAATGGGCCGACGACATGTCGGTCGATTCCGCCCAACAGGGATTTCGCGAATTGAAATGGCGAGCAGGCAGAAAGGCCGTTAGCGTTGTGGTTCGAGCTACTTTCCTCCCGCTCTTCAAAACGTTCGTGTCGCTTCGCTCCTATATTCTTGGCGGGAAGTGTCATGGCAGTCTGTTCCTTACCCGAGGTCCCAACCTTGGCCATGATCTCGGACCTGCGTCCCCGTCGACCATAAGTGCCGTGCAGACGGTCCTCAGACGCATAGACCCCGGCCTCAAGACTGTGCCGGCACGGGCGCTGCGTGCTCCAAAACAGGACTTTCATATCACCCAGTCCGACCCGGCGACTGCGGCTCAGATCATGGGGCACTCCGAGGAGATCGCGCTTCGAGCGTATTCGGCGGGCACGAAAGGCCGCCACTATGCTGAGATGTCCGGGTTCCTGGAGAGTATGAAGCGATCGGCCGAGCGGCGGGTGGTCCTCTCCGAATGCGACTCCCTCTCAGGCGCTAAAACTGGGAGTCTTGGAACATGCGTTGACTTCAATTCCCCCGTCCCGATCTCTGGCAACATTCCGATCGCACCGGATTGCCGCAAGCATGAAGGTTGCCTGTTTTGCGATAAGTACCGGGTCCACGCAGACGCTACCGATGTGCGGAAGCTGGTGAGTTGCGCCTACGTCATCGAGCAAACACTGTCCGTGCCGGGTGCCGAAGATCATTTCAGGCCGGTGCTGGAGCGTATTAGTGAGGTCCTGGGAGAAATCTCGAATCTCTCGCTGCACGCCGACATGGTCCCCCGCGTGGTGCGTGAAGTCGAGGTCGAGGGCGAACTCGATGCATACTGGGCCGAAAAGCTGACCCTGCTGACCGAAATTGAGATTGCACGATGAGCACAGCGCCGCTACCGATCAGGCGAGGCCAGGCAGCCCACGACAGTCGTTTCCGACCCAATGTCGATTTGGCTGTTCGGCTCCCAAGTGACCATGTCGTAAGCCGGACTCGCGACGGTTCGGTCGCGTCTCGCCTCGGGGATCTTCACTGGGACTGGTCCGCCTACGTGTTAAAGGGGACACGGGCAGTGTTGAGTTTCGACTACTGGAATACCCCGCTTCATCGGACTCACGCGTTGCTAACTGCCGTCCCGTCTGAGCGGCGGGAAATGGTCACTGATATGCAGCACATCATGAGCCTGGTGCTATTCAGGCGAAGGGGCTCGACCTATACATACGGAATGCTGTTCGCCTTCCTGTCACACCTGAAGCGCATGGCCCGTTTTTGTGACGAGAGCGGGCTCTAGCTTGATCAGCTTCTGGGGGACGCTGACCGCCTGGCCGCTTACGGCCGGACGATTGAAGGCGGAGCGCTCGCACGCTTTTGCGGACTCATCGGCATTCTCGTCTCCCTCGATGCAAACGAGGACATCGGATTCTATGTGGCGGGCAATCCGATTCTTCGAGAACTGAGAGACCGTGTCACCAGCATAATGAACGAGGCGGACCAGACCGCCCCGGTTCCCACTCGGATCTATTCTCACCTGATCTCGGCGCTCGGGACAGAATTAGCCTCAATCGAGAAGGTCTTGCCACACTATCTCAGCATGATTCGGACGTGCCTCGCGATGCAGAAAACGCATCCGCCCGGCACCGATCGCTGGCAAAACGTCGCCCGCAGACTTATCGAAGCGGATTCTGTCCTCGAACAGTATTTCGAGGAACGCGGTATGGCAAAACACCCCAAGGCGGTGATGAAAGGTCTGCGTGAAATGCAGGTGGTTTGCAAGCTGATGATTCAGACGTTCTCGGGCATGCGGGATGCGGAGGCGTTGATGCTCCCGTTTCACTGTATCGAGCGAGAAGAAAGCCATGGCCATACCCACTACGTGCTGTGTGGCCCGACAGCGAAGTTCAATCGGGGAAAGATGCGGCGAACCCGGTGGATCACCAGCGAAGATGGTTGTCGAGCGGCGACCGTTGCGCGTGGCATCGCCAAATTTGTCTACGACACGTTGGAGGTAACACCCGACCAGGCCGCGGCTCGCCTGAACCAGTACCCACTCTTTGTGCGTCCATCCTATCTCGGGCTCGGTGTGCCGAAGCCGGTCCAGAAGGATGGGTTCGCCAGGCCGGCGAGCCTTAACCCGCACGACGAAGGTTACGAACGGCTTCATGACGTACTGTGCCCTGCCATTGCCGAAGCCGACCTCCTAGAGCTTGAGACGATCGATCCTCACCGGGCCTGGAGAGCCGAAGCGGACTTCCAGTTGGGGCGACCCTGGTATCTCAAATCGCACCAGCTGCGACGGTCGCTTGCACTGTATTCGCAGCGCAGTGGTCTAGTCTCTTTGCCGTCGTTGCGGAGGCAGCTTCAGCACATGACGCGCGAAATGTCCCGCTACTACGCCAAGGGCGCAGAGTTCGCAATCAATTTCATCGACTTCGATGAAGACGAGGCGAAGAAGCACGTCGCCCGGGAATGGCGAGACGCGAAGCCGTTCTCGGAAGCTCTGGCATTCCTCCGCGACGTGGTCCTGTCGGACGAGGAATTGTTTGGCGGTGCCGGTGCGTTCGAGCAAGGCAAGAAAAACCGAGGCGAGATTACCGATCGCGCTGCAACCGTTACACGATTCAAGCGCGGTGAGATCGCCTACCGGGAAACTCCCCTCGGGGGCTGCATCAAAGTCGGCGATTGCTCCGTCGTCGGCCTGCGACTCGTAGATACCGACTGCCTGCGGGGCTGCGAGAACATGATCGGAAAGATGTCCCGCCTCGACAGCGCCATTCGACACCAGGAAACCTTGGTCGCGACTCTTGACCCAAGCAGTGTTGCGTACCGGATGGAAGAAAGCGACCTACAGGCTTTGTGTGCCGCTCGGGATCAATGGCAAGGCGCCTCAATGAGGAGAGAAAATGTCAAACGCGCTCGATGAATATCGCCAGGCGCTTCAGCGTTTCGAGGAAGGTCGGCCGCAGATCGTTCCGAAGGGAACACGGATCACCAATGACGCAGTCGCACTTGAGGCTGGACGCGGAAAGGGCAGTATCAAGAAGTCGCGCGAGATGTTTGCCGAGTTGATCGCGGAGATTTCGGCGGCGGCGGCCCGGCAAGCGAAACTCGGTGCCAATGACGCCGGGCCAGCTATCAAGGCAGCAAAGCACCGGGCAGAACAGTATCGTCGGCTGTGGGAAGAGGCGCTTGCGCGGGAGGCATCGCTAATGATGGAGCTTCTCGAAGTACGTCGGGAAATGGCACGGCTGACTGGCGAGAAGGTCCTACCCATTCGTCGGCGCCGAGAGGCTTGACCGATAGGGCACAGGGATAGCGTGCCGGGGATTCGGTGACAACGAAAGACCGTGCATTTTCGTTGCCTTTCCGGGCTGGACTGTCGCTCGTCGGCCTATCCCCATCAATATCCCCCGCGCGAAGGCGCATCGAAACGGCCGCTCTTGCGCCAATTTGATGCGCATTTCGGCGGCCGTAATCAGCCAGTTCGGCATCGCGAGTGCTGCAATCGATGTTCGCGAATACCCAAGCATCAGCCGAACCGAAGACCGTTGCCGACCCACTTCTGCCGGTCGGACCGGCACCCCCGTAAGGGCCGCTGCTAAGGTTCAACGGACATTCATCCCGTCGCCGGCAGTATTTGCCACTGCCGCTCGGTTGCTTCCGCTGGGCATTCCGTCAAAGAAACGGGCGCACCTCGACCGACGCCCGACATGCGACGATGACCTTGCGGTCCCACGTCAGCCCCTCATCCAGACCTGCGGCTTCCAGCATTCAAGAACCACCCACATGCTCCTTGGTCTCCAGCTACGGTCCGTCGGTGATGCGCACTTCGGAAATGTTCACGGCCCTTACTGGAAAGACGACCATGTGAATGGTAGGAACTCGGGTTCGTCAATTGTCACAGAGACAATGTTGAACTTGACGCGCTCGGGGTTCGCCAGCGTCCGCGCTTCGTTGATATTGACTATTTCCGCGTCGCCTTGCCATCGCAGAGGTGGCCATGTCACCGCTTCGACGATGCCGAATGAAAAATGTAAGTAGCTGCCAGGAAAGCCGAAGTATTCGGTCTTGGAATAGATGTTGAACTTTGAGGACCCGTTGTGAGACAGCAAAATCTCTCCTTCGGGAAACACGTCCCTGAAGGTGTCCCTGCCCAGCACGAACTGCAACGGATGCACGCGGAACCGATGCGGCCAGCGCGGCTTGAGCGTCGCCAAGGTCACTGCGGTAATGACGTTGTCGTCGTCGCGTTCGATCTGTAGCAGAGAATCCGCGAACCGATAAGACGCTTGCGCCTTCCATACGTGGTGAGGCTCGCCCAGCAATTCCGCGACTTTCCCGTAGTTCGAGAACGGTCGAATCACCTCCAGCAAATTCGAGGGAGTCAACTGATACCCAACTTTCGGCGGGAAGAACCGCTTGCGGGCGTATCCGACTGCGGACTTTGCAAAACCTCCTAGCCCCTTAGCTGCACCGAGTAATTCCAGCGGCATGGTCTTCTCTCAGAAGTCTTATTTTTGATGCGGCAGTATCGCATGCTCGACGGTCTCGGTGGGCTACCGCTTACCTTGGGGCTTCCCTTGGACGGCCTTGGGCGCGACGCCCTTTGATGCCTTGCTACGGGTTTTGCGGATTGTCGATAGTGGCCTGTATGCCTCGGACGTCGCCGGGGTCTTAGCGGGCTTCGAGCCGTCCCATTCGGTCGGTGACTCGGGCTTGATGTTCATTCGGTTCGAAGTCATGCAGATTGAGTTGGGCCGGTCAATTCGATCCCGTATTGCTGTCGGGCAGCGTCGATAAACTGGACGTCTGAGTCAGCGACCAGCCTCCGACACCCAGCCGGGTCACCAGGCAGAAACACGAAGCCCACTTTACCTGCATAGAAATAGATGGCCGTCGCCCGAGTGCCAGTGTTTGCAGCAAGAAGCGTATAGCCGGTAAGCCCTTCTTCAATCGACCGCCCCACGTACACCGCTTGCAAATACTCCAGTTCTCCGGAAATTCTGGCATTCACCACACGGGTAATCGCGTCAGTTACTGCACCGACCGTCTGGACACACTTTTTATGACACAGCGCCTCTAATGCTTCCGTCGCAATTGCGAACCATTGCTCGCCGTCCATTGGCTCGAAAGGCTCCGTTATGAATGAACCGTTTGGCTGTTGCACCATGCGTATCTTTGGTCCAGCATACGCGCCCAACAGTCCGGTTAGCTGTCGGTAGCCTTCTGCGTCACCTATGTAGGCCCTTTCTGCATTCCGTACGCCGTCCTCTAGCGTCACCTTATCAAGCCTCGGGCCATCATCCAGCAAACGCAGAATCAGAAAATCTGAGCGTTTGGCCTCCAGTACCTCGGTTGCGCGTTGCCGGTACTTCTCGAAAAGACGTTGCGGCACATCAAGGTCCTGGTTCGCCTCAGTCTCAGCTTTTAGCTCGGCAATGACGTCGCAGGCCAAGCTAGGGTCCCCAGCGAACGCGACCGCAAGGCGGCCTGACAGTATGTGGATCTTTAATGTATGACTGACACCGTTGAACGGACCCTCATCGCCTTTCAATGGGACGGGTGAGCTTAGCAGGGTGTCGGCAATCAAAAAGCCTATTTCTTTCGTGGCGTGTCCGATAACCAAAGTCATCTTATGTCCTTGTTCGAGGGGCCCCACCTGACGCGGTCCGGCGCCTCAAGCATAACCGGCAGGGACACAGCGGGGTGTATAGCTTGCGACTACTTGACCCAAGGAAGGACGCGGAAAGACCGCTTTCAGAGCACAACAGGTCAGTCGTTTGACGTTCATTTGCGCCCGCCGAAGGGCTGAAACTGGCCGAGGCCGTGTGAAAACGCGAAAGTACTCGGTTTTCGGGTGTCGCTTTACCCTTCCCAAGTGGCCAACAAGCCAATACAGCGCGATCTGAACGGTCGATTTTTCAGGAGGCCACATTCAGTGCGCGTTTTCACACGGCCTCGGCCGGTTGCTGCCTGACGGCGTTCAAGGCTGGATCGCGTTAACGCCGAGGATCTGCATCAAGGTCTTCGCGTTTCGCTGTCCCTGATCTTCCCAATTGTTGTTAAAGACGACGTGTGTGCGTTGCACGTGTCGGGCTATCTCTCTGATCTGTTCGGCCAACGCGGTCAGCTCCTCGTCCGTATAGTCGTAGTTAAACCGGGATGAAGCAGCTGCCGCGTCCTTAATGTTCCACGTTGCGTGATTACGCCCATGAAGGCGAACAAGCGCCAGTTGCGGATTGGTGTACTCCCATACTGCCGGTATTGAATTGGTCGACGTGTTTGGCTCGTCCACAATCACGTTGACGAGATCGAGCTTCCGCTCAAGTGCCAACGTCTGAGTACCCGCTTTCGCGGAAAACCACGATTTGTGCCGAAACTCTGCAGCCAACGTAAATCCTTTCATCATGTCTGCCAGTGCTCGACGTGTGTGCGTCCGTCCTCGTTGTTCACTACCCATGGCGCAAACTGGAAATGGACCGCACCGAGCTTTCCCGCCTTCTTTAGCGGATCAACCGCTTCAATATAACGACGCCACAG
Source organism: Paraburkholderia sp. BL6669N2 (assembly GCF_003387275.1). Classification (NCBI taxonomy): domain Bacteria; kingdom Pseudomonadati; phylum Pseudomonadota; class Betaproteobacteria; order Burkholderiales; family Burkholderiaceae; genus Paraburkholderia; species Paraburkholderia sp. BL6669N2. The sequence goes on from NZ_QUNA01000003.1 coordinate 138,040, forward strand.
TTCCTGAAGTATCTCGCCGGGGGTGTCCTTGTAGTACAGGTTTTTCTTGTCGCTGGCCGGCAGCGCCGCCAGGATGTCCTTCAGAAGTTTGGCGCGATCCGTCTGGTGGCCGGTGAAAAGTCGGAAAGCCTTAATGTTGAATATGAAGTTCGCGGGAGTGCGTTCGACCCAGAGGACTGAAATGGATGCGCTCGGCATCGCGTAATAGCTGGAATCCACTTCCACCAGCGGAAAATGGGTGGCATAAAATCGCAAGCGCGCTTCCGCGCTAGTGCATCCAGGCGGATAAAAACGCTTGGACGCAATTAGGATTGGGTCAGTCCAGGATGCGGTCCCCACAAAAATTGTCATTTGACCTCCGTCGTCATAGCGCTCTCACGGCATATCTTGTGCCTGACCGACCCAGCTTCGCCTTGCATACGATGAGCTTCGAAGAATGTTCAAGCAGGTCAAGGACGGCATGGATGGCAGATATCTGCGGCTGGTGCCAATGCTCTGTACCATCTTCTTCCCGTGAGTGTGGGCGCCATCCGTTCGTCGGCAAATGAAAAGCGTTTGTCGACGTATCGCGCCTAACCTGCAAGCCCATCATTCATTTTTTCTCGCCCAGCGGCAACTCGCCAGTCAGATAAGCATCGCGCCACGCCTTGGTCGCGCGGACGGGCACGAGTCCATAAGCGTTCTCCAATGACTGACTGAACGCGACCAGCGTGTCGAGAACTCCATCGTCGACAAGAACCGCCGGCGCAACGTCGATATCCGTGTACGTTGCGATACGCCCCGACTTGAGCGACTGAGCGACGACATGGTCAACGTTGAGATGAAATAGATCGCTGTCGTTGTCAGTGATGTGATACTTCTCGCGATAGGTCGTGTGTTCGATCAGTGGGATCCAGCCGGCTGGATCGCCTTCCCGGATATCCATGATTCGTGCCGCGAGCAAGAGCGGGTTGTCGGTCGATGCCGATGCGCCGGCCTCTCTGAGTTCGGCGAACGTTGTGTCGAGATTGTCGATCCAGTTGAATTCCAGCCGCGCAATCACGCCGCTGTGTTCGTAAGCAACCAGCGGCAACTCGAGGTTGAGCGCACGCGCTTTCTCGTCGGCGGTCCACGTCATAAAGGAGCTGGTCTGCACACGTTCGCGCATCGACATCATGCGCGGAATCAGATGCGCCGCGTGATCTGCCATCGCGAGGTCCCAATAGTGGTCCACGCTTTGCGAGCCCTTGTCGCGTTGCTGGTGACGGACGGTAAGATGAGCGAAGCGCGTGTTGCCCGGCAACAGGACGTTGCCCGTCGGCATCGCGTGACTCGCCGCGAGTTGTTGTTTGATGTGCGCGAGGATCGATTCCGAAGATGCGCTCAGGCGTGCCTCGTGTTCGAGAGACAGCTCGACCGGTTTGTTCGCGGCGTTCGCTCGCGATGGCTGCCAATGCAGTACCTGGAAACCCCGTCTATCGGTTGTTTCGGTCACGTTGGGAGTGTCCTGGCGCACGCGCTCGCGGGCCTTCGCCAACGATTCCGGTTCGACGGATAACGTGACGTCTGCAGTGACTGGCGCGGGAGCGGGTACATGTGAAGCGCGCAGGCGATCGCAGAATTGTTTCAGCCAGCGCAGGCCTTCACCGTAGAGAATCAGCGCGGCATCAGGCCGGCCTTTTTCGAGTCGGCCGGGGGGCAAGCCGAGCAGGTTGGACGCCATCGCCAGTTCATATCGCGCCTGCCAGTGGATATCTTTGTGAGCAGAGGCAAATTGCTGGACGCGTTCGAGACAGGAGTCCACGATCGATGGCGTGAAGGGCGGCGGATCGAACTGATAAGAAAGCTCGTCGACGCCGTCCTGTTCCGAATAATCGGCCTTGACTGCGACTCCTGAGGCCGGCTTTTCGATCGGGCCAGTGCCCTGAACGAAGTGGGTCAACTTGGCGATATCGAAGAGGTAGTCACCCGTTTCCCATTCTTTCGGATCGATCAGTTTGACCTCGATGCCCGTCACGCCGGTGCGCATCAGAATATTGCCCGGATTGGGATCGCCATGCGCGACCGTCGTGAATTGCGGCGTGATCTTCATCAGAAAGTCGGTGTGCTTGCCGAGCAGGTCAACGTAGTGCTGCCACGGTTCGAACAGATCGCCGTTGATCCTCAGCCGCCGCGACGCGAAACGGGCATCTTTCGCGGCCACTTTGCTCAGGCGCTCGTTGATCCGGCCGACGTAGTCGACCACGATATTCGGCAGCGCACGGGTCTGGACGCTCTGCACGTAGCCGTCGAAAAGAACGTCCAGCGTCGCGTTGGTGAGACGCGTTGCTTCCGACGTCGATGCCGCCGGCGTGCCGACCGGCGGATAAAGCCGGTCTTCGAGCGAGGTCCAGCCGTCTTCGCGCGGGAAGTACTCCATCAGATAGGCGTACGGCGCCTTGTCGTGAATCGCGTAGATAACGGGCCATGCCTGCCGGAAACGCTCTGATAGCTTGGAGTTGTTTCGTACCTTGCGCATCATCTCGCCCTCAGCGGCGAGTTTCTCCGTGGTGCGGTCGAGTTTGAATACGAACGGCGCATGGAGCGTGACACGCGCGACCAGTTCCGCAGTGTTGCCGCCTTTCAACGGATCGGTTTCGACAACCGACGTGCTGAGCGGCAGGCCGGAGGCGATCGCCTGCTGCACGAGATTTTCCGCGACCTGGTCGGCGTGACTCTGTCCGCCCGCATGCATGCGCAAAGCGCGCACCGTGCGCGTCCCTCCGGTCGTTGTCCCTTGTTCGATAAGGGCGCGAAGTTCTGCCTGCAGTGTTTTGACGCTCTTCATGCGGCCCCCTTGGCCTATGGTTGAATCGACTCCGGCGATGTCCGGTCATGCAAAGCAAACGACAGTAGGGATCAACGTCGTGTTGACGGACGAGCCCATGCGTAAGCTCCAAGCCGGCGTCGCACCTGGTCCATATGTCGCTGGGACCTTGTCACGGCAAGCGGAAGGTCTTCAATACGTTCGTTGAAGCTGTTCTTGCCGAATTCCAGGCCGAGGCGGTTCCATGCCGCCTCGGCGAAGTTATGCGCCTGGGTGACGACTTCATAAGCGCGATCGCCGGGCGACGGGTGTTTCTCTTCGAGAATCGATTGGGCGAGCGCGATCAGAAACGTCACGCGGACCAGCGTGGACGGGTGACTCCCCTGTGCATCGACCTCGCTCAGGTTCTGGCCCAGAAGAAAAAAGACAAAGCTGATTGCGTAGCAAAGCCGTCCGGCGAGTTCGAGTATCGGGTCGCTTGCCGATTCCAGCCGAAGGTAGTGCAGGAAACGCGTGCGTGTGCGCCGGTTCTTGACCGCATAACTCCATACCATCCCGAAAGCGCTTTGATCCGCCGCGAGTTCCCACGCGCGGGAGACCCGTCCCGGCACGCTTTCGCGCGTGGAGCGTAATTCCATCAGCGCGAGATTGCGTTGATCGGCGAGGATGCCGGTATGGCCCAGCACGATATGGCCAATTTCGTGGGAAAAAACAAAGACCGTAGCCAGTTCGGCGAGGGCAAGCGCCATCAGCCGCTGCCATTTTTCCGGCGGCATGGCGTCGCGCAACACGGTGTCGATAGCCGACGCGAGATGGATATCGTCCTGATCCGCAGCGGCGAGAAACTGGGGAAACAGGAAGTCGCCGGGCTGCGCGTCATCGACCGGCGGCTCATCGGGACTGGTAGAAAATGGGTTTGTCGAGCCGAGCACCTCGAAGAACAGCGCCAGCAACAATGCGGGCGTCGCGGCGGATACGTCGATGATGTGTCGTCCATCCAGCGCATAAGCGCAGGCGTTGAAATCCGCTTCGATGGTATAGCCGATATCGAATTCGCTTGCGAGGCGGGTGTTGTTCGTTGCAACCAGAATGGCTTCTAGCGTGCGCTGCGCGACGTCGAGGGGGCGCGCGAAAACCGGGCGCAAGGGCTCGCTGATCAGAGCCGGATCGAAGCGGTTCGGATGGATGTCATACTCCATGAGCAAGTCACCGGTTTGCGTGCCGCGTACAAAAGCCGTTATCTGAAGAGGCCGGCCCGGGTATTCTTCGTCCTTCGTCCCGGTCGTTGTCGCTGTTGGCGGGCGGACGTGCATTCGCAATCGGGCGTCTCCGGCAGCTTAGTCCGTTTGTATGAAACTTGAATAATGATTTTTGCGGGCTAACCTGATGTTTCGCGCCCGGCTCGTATTGTTCGCAATGCGAGAAGTCCGTTGAAGTCCGCTCACGTATCGCCTACCGGAGTTCACTCATGCCGGAGCAACCGCCAGCCTCGTGGGACTTCGATCTGAAGGAGATCGAAGGTGTCTTGCGGCGCGCGTGTTTGCGTTGGGTGCAGGGCGACGCGGCACTGGGTTTCGCGGTGGTTCAGTATTTCCTGAATACAGCCGGACGATACGACGAGGGCGTCATCGAAGACATGATCGCCAGCGCAATGGCCACGGCGGGAGTCACGGAGATAAACGAACCTGGGAACGAACGGGATTTTCTCCAGCAGCTGCTGGACCAGAGCCGGGACGCGCTCAGGGCGGGAGACCTGTCGCTTGCCTGCGTGGGCTTTCATGCGGGTAGCCTGCGAGTTGCCGGCGAGACGATCTCCTTCTTCCCCTGGATGGTGGTCGGACATCTCGCCGCGTTGATCGGGCGAGGCGATACCGCGATGGCGGCCGACGTGTCGATGTGGGCGATCGGGGTTCCCCCTGAGCAGGCTGACAGGAAGGAGCCGACGGTCAGCGACAGCATCAAGCTGATATTCGACCAGATTGCCAAACTCCGCGGTGCCGGCCCGCTGCCGGAGATCGAGACCGCCTACGCGCTCGCCGTGCAACTCATGGCCTCCCTCGACGACACCATGTCGAATCGCTTGCAGATGGCGGGGACGCAGATGTCGCGCGGAGAAAATCTGATCGGCCTGGATCGCCGCGAGGAGGCAGAAGCGTTGCACGCGCACGCCCAGTCGATCTTCGATACGTTGCCGGACGGTCACCGCACGCGCCTCAATCGCGCGATGGTGCGGTTTCATCGCGGGCAGAATCTGGAAGCGTTGCGACGTCTGCGCGATGCTGAAGCGAGTTACGCCGCGGCTGTCGCGGTATTCGCTACGGTGCCGGAATCCGGACCCGACATCGCGCGCTACAAGCTCGACGCAACGTTTGCTTACGCCGAATGCCTGTCGCTGCTCGGCCGCTTCGAGCAGGCTGAAACCGTCTATCGGGATGCTGAGACCTTGTTGTCATCGCTCGCCCAGGAAAAAGTCCAGTCCGTTCCGCGCGCGCCAGGTCCGCGCACGACTTTATCCGGACGAAAGCGAAAAGGAGCCCGTCAAAAGTCAACGAGCGCTGCGGAGCTTTCGGGTCGTCCGCTGGTTCATCCAAAAACGGCCGCGCGTGCGAGCAACATGTTGTGCCTCGGATGGCTGAGCGATGCCGAATCCTATTTCCGTCACATCCGCAACACCGAGCCGGAACAGGGCCTCGCGGACGAAATAGCCGGCTGCGCGTCGCGACGCGCGTTGCAGGCGGTCCGTCTTCAGAGCGAAGGGCGCCATGCGGAAGCCGAGCCGTTTTTTATCGCCGCGAACGCGATGTTCGACCTGCTGCCCGAGACCGAGCAACGCAATTTCCGGCGTGCGTACCTCAAGGCGGATCGCGGAGAAAATCTGTGGCGGCTCGGCCTCTATGAGGAAGCCGAAGATTTCCTGCTGGACGCGCAAACCTTGTTCGATCAGTTGCCGATATCGCAGGATGTCATGAGCGGAAGAGCGAAGGCGCGCACGAGGCGGGCCCGGAACCTCGTCTCGCTTGGGCAGCACGCGCAGGCTGAAGCGCTCTACGTCGAAGCACAGACGCTGTACGATCTGCTCGCAAAATCACGAAACGATTATTCGGACGCAGCGCAAATAAGAGGATGGCGCGCGAACAATCTGTACTGGCTCGAAATCTATGGGCCGGATCGGCCGGCCATGGATCCCGAAGCGCTGTACGAGGAAGCGGAGAGGCTGTTCGAGCAGGTGCCGCTCGACTCTCACAGTGTGTCGAACCGGGCCGGCGTGCTGATGGACCATGCCAGTTATCTCCTCACTCATGGCCGCGCGGAAGAGGCGTCCGAGATTTACCGGACCACCGACATCCTGTTCGAGTCGCTGCCCGATGACCCCGCTTTTTACGAGAACCGCGCGATTGCGTTGCTGAACCATGCGTTGAGCTATCGTGTTTCCGCAGAGCATGACAAGGCCGAAATCGCACTCGGTCACGCTCAGCAACTGTTCGATTCGTTGTCGGACAGCGACGCGACGAACGCGTACAGGTTCTATGTCCGCGTGGCGAGAACCTCGAATTTCCTCGAATCGGGACAAGTCGAAGAAGCCACCCGGCTCTGGGATGACAGTCACGACATATTGGCCCGGCTGATCGGACATCTGGGCTCGAACATTCCGGCGATGGTGAAGCAGCATGTAGGCAATCTCTTTCTGCTTGCACAAGGCACCGACATGGAGCCTGACGTCTGCGAGAGATTGGCGCTCGATCTGTTCAACTGGGCACTCGACTGGGTGGATTTGACGTCGGACCCAGGCGGGACCAGCGTGCTGCTGGACGAACCGGTCGTGAATCCCGATGCCGTGGCGCCGATGCGCGAAACCGATCTCGATAGCCTGTTCGGCGCCTGTCTCGCGTGGTGTGTCGACCGTGAACGATACGATGCGGCGCTTCGCATGCTGGGCGACCTGTTCGGCCGGTATGCCGCGGCCGAGCGTGTTCTCTCGGCGGGCAGGGGCCAGGACACGGGGTCGAGCGAGATACATCGTCTGCGAGTCAGGCTACGGGCGATCAATGGAAGCATTCAGGTGCTCGGCGAGCATGCGGGCGCGCCGGAGCCGGCTGCCGATTCCGGGGACGCGCGCGAAGCCTTGTGGCAGCAGCGCAGCGAAACGATCACGCAACTACTCGGCAAACTCCGTGAGGAACAGGGTCGTCAGGCGGCCGGCATGCTGGACACGGTATCGATCGATCGCGTGAAAGCTGGACTGCAAGGCCCCGCTCAAACGAACAATCGAGCAGACAGTCAGACGGGCCGCATTGCGCGAGGCCTTGTCGTGCTGTGCCGGGTCAATGCCCAGGGAACTGCCCGGCACGCACGTGCGATAGCGCTTGTTTTCAAAGGTGACGACAGTCCCGTGCGCGTGATCGAGCTTCCGTCGATCGTGCGGAAGACCGCCGCCTTCACGCGTGTTTTTCTGTCGACGCCTCATGGCAACCGGCAAGCCCTCGAGCCGATGCCTGGCAAGCCGGTGCGCGGCACGTACTCCGGCGGTAGCGCGGCGCCGGACGGCGCGCAGCTCAGGGCGGCCGTCGACAGCGGTTGGGAACTCATCGACGCCGAACTCGACGGTATGGACGAAGTCTTTGTCGCGGTTCACCAGGAACTGGGCCATCTCCCCTGGCAGGCCGTCGACACGCGCTATCTGCTGCGGGTTTTTCACAGCGTGCGGCTGGCCGTGTCGGCGATGGACCGCAGCGACTCTGTTGCGCGAATTGCGCCACCGGATGAGTCGTTGCCGCTTGGCGTGCTCGCCCATTCACCGGCTTCGTTCGATCCCGCCATGGAGGAAGTGTTACGCCGAAGCGGGGCCAATCCCATCCCGGGTGTCTATGCCGACCGGCACATCGCCTGTGCGAGCTGGCCGGCAGTCGAAATCATTTCGGGCAAGGACACGCTGCTGGGTTCGTCCTTGTCGCTCATCCAGCTCTCATGTCACGGTGACGCAAGAAAGGCCTACACGGGGAAGGGGCACCTGTACACGACCGCTTTCGAATTCGAGCGCAAGCTCACGCAACGGATGCGGGCCCTCTTGACCATCGCGTGTTCGAGCGGTCAGGCGGGCACGAACGGATTTGGCGAGTCCGGCGGCTGGTCAGCGGTCCTCAGCGAGAAGGTCGATGTGACGCTCGCCGCGTTGTACCCGGTGGCCGACCGTTATTGTCCGCTGTTCGTGCTGTTGCTCCATCGAGCATGGAGGCAAAGCGCGGATTTGCGCACCGCGCTGGCCGACACGCGGATGCGCCTGCGTTCGGGACAGTGGGCCGATTCGGCCGATCAGGAAGCTGAACTCGCCCGGGTCTGGACGGATGCCGTACGCGTGTCGCGCGAGACGGAGCGTGAGCAGGAACCTGAGCAGGCGCACAATCAGATGCCGATGGACGCGCCCGAGACCTGGGTCGCGTCCTGTCTGACGGATCGCAAGTCCCTCTATGAGACGGATGAAGACTTCCGGCTGGTGGCGGAGGCGTTCGTGATTTTCGGCTAGCAGCGAAACAGAACAAGGAGAATATCTTGAAGGCAAGGTACATCATCCTCAGAGACAGTGGACCGGCCGCGCGTTCGTCGCCGCAGGTCAGGTCTTTCAGCCGGACGGCTTCATCGTTGACCATCGACGTGGAAGAACTCGCTCCGCGGGATCTCGCTTCGTTAGCGGAGAAGAAAATCTTCGTAGCCCCCGCGATGCCGATGCGTCTGATTGCTCCATTTGCTGCCCCGCTCGCGGTCCCGGGTTCGGACGACACGCCACCTTCGGAAGAGACCGAAGCCTGTGCATGGGGCGTACAGGCCGTGAAGGCCGACACGTCGCCTTTTACCGGCGCGGGGGTGACGGTTGCCGTGCTGGATAGCGGCATCGTCAGGAGCCTGCCCGTGTTCGACGACATCGACGTGATCGAGAAAGACTTCACCGGGGAGGGAGTCGTCGATGTGGACGGCCACGGTACGCACTGCGCCGGAACGATCTTCGGTCATGACGTGTCCGGAACGCGCATTGCGGTGGCACCAGGTGTCAAGCGGGTGTTGATCGGCAAGGTGCTGAGTACGGAAGGGGCGGCCAGCGACCAGATCGCCAACGCGATTATGTGGGCCGTCGACAATGGCGCGCACGTCATCTCGATGTCGCTCGGCATGGACTTTCCGGGCTTCGTCAAACAGCTGGTCGAAGAGGATGGCTATCCTCCTGAACTCGCCACGTCTCACGCATTGGAGGGATATCGCACGAACCTTCTGCTGTTCGAGCGGCTGGCATCCTACCTGCGGGTGAAGGCGCGTTCCACGCTGCTGGTGGCGGCCGCGGGCAATGAAAGCCGCCGCGATATCGATCCGCGTTTTCAGATCGCTGTCTCGCCGCCAGCGGTCGTCGAGGGCATTTTGTCGGTCGGCGCCGTGGGCAGGCATGACGACGGCCTGCGGGTCGCGAACTTCTCAAACTACGGGCCAAAGGTGTCGGCGCCCGGTGTCGAGATCATGTCGGTCGCTCTGGACGGAAAACTCCAGGCGCTGAGCGGTACCAGCATGGCCGCGCCTCATGTAGCGGGAGTGGCTGCCTTGTGGGCAGAAAAAATGCTGAAAAAGGGACCGCTCGGCGGGACGCAACTGGAGGCTCGCGTTGTCGGACAAACGAGTACTGACGAAATGGCAGCGGGCTATAGTGCGAGTGACATCGGTGAGGGAATTGTCCAAGCCCCGCAGATGTAAATGTTCAACTGTCGACATCCAATCCAACCCGGCTTCTGGATATGCCGACAAAAACCCACCCGCCAAAAAAATAGCCCACCCCACGAAGGGTGAGCCGTCCAAACACACATGCATCCGGAAAAGGGAATCAAAGACTTCCCGGACAACGGACAATATTCGCTACGCATCTTGCGAATCAAGGTGGCCCGTCTACCGGACCGGATCACGCCGCGGAATGACTCAAAATCTGGCCAGTGTGAAAGTCATCGGGAACGCGGGTTTGCCGGTCTGCGATTTCAGCGTAGGATACTGTACATCCATACAGTATTTGCAGCCATGATCGCCGCCCAGCCCGCTCCCGAGACCATACATCCAGGCCTTTGGCTCGGATCCCAGCTGGCGCGGGGCGTTGGTCGATCTGTCGATACGGGCTATGCAGTCCTTTCCGCCGAACTTCCGGGAGGCGGCTGGCCAATTGGTGCACTGGTTGAACTGCTCGTCCAGCAACCGGGCGTCGGCGAAATACGGTTGCTCCAGCCGGCGCTCAGCCGTAAATCAAAGCAAAGTTGTCACCGGTCGGAGGCCGCGCACACGAGCGAAGAGCCTGCCAGTTGACAACATTCCTTCGCTTCGGAACGAAGTAATGTCGTCAACTCGCATCAGCGCGAAGTAAACTCGTCAATTCGCGTTCGTTCTCGACGACAAATCCTCGAGTGGGTGACGAGGATAGTTTGCGTTTGCGAAGTTGACGCGTTTAACATTTCTTCGTTCAAGGAGATGAGACGCGAGTCGCCCCAACCATCAAAATGCGTGAGTTAATATAGATGATTAGTATTGCTATCCAAGGCCGTTGGCGAAATACTCGTCGAAAATCGCATGTCGGAGGCGAACTGTAAAGGCAGGGACGTGTGACGCTTCCGCGCGGCGGAAGTCACAACGAAGCGCGTAGTTAGCAAAGCCACCCCCCACATTGTCCAAGATTTCCGAAATCACACGGCAGGAAGAAAACGTCGTGGCCGTGACGAGTACGGTTTTTAGTTATCGGACTAGGGCGCTCAGTGCCGGCGCCATGGTGAGCCGAAGCTTTTCGTCCTTTCGTCTCAATCAAACATTTGTCTAAAAAAATCCAAAAACTGATGTTGACAACATTACTTCGCTTTTGGTGACAACTTTTCTTCGCTCTACGTGTTTCTCATTGCGGCTCCCTGGCCATGTCAGAACAACCTTCCATAATATTTACGGCTTCTTCGCATGATCGCTGAAGGGCGCGTCCGCCGAATAACATTCAAATACTCGTTCTATCTCGATGTTATTGACGTCAGCGTGCTGCAAGCAATTCGCTTGCACCGTCTTTGAGACGTTGGTAGAAGAGGTACGATCATCGGCTTAGGGTCGAGGGAGCGTTGACGATTGGCCGCTTTCCGGCGATACATTTGAAGAGCGAACCGACCCACTCCGGTCAGATAACTTTCTCCGAAGCGGTCAATCAGCTAACTTCAGGTTTTGCGAACTGAAGCGCCAATACCCGCCCGATGCGCAATGCGTTCACGGCACCATGTCAGTTGTTCATCACTTGTTGAAGTGAATGTTCACGAACTACCGTCCGTGATGTGCACGAGCCGCCGGAATATGCATTTTGTTCTCGGCACGTCCATCTGGTATCTGAAGCAAGCTGGAATCCCGTCCATTTCCTCGACTTTATGATGGACGGTGCGCCCCTGGGCGTTCCCTTGATCTGGTTTGGTTTCGGCGTGTCCATTGCCGGCAAACTTTTCCGTAAGGGTTGGTCAGTTGACGATTACCGACGAAGCATCGATCTGCTACTGCAGGTGTGGGAGCGTTGGATGCCGTGGATCGCAGCGCCGGTTCTGATCGGCCTCGGGTCGGTCTGCCGACGGCACCTGGCGGATCCCCGGCACGGGCTGTTCGCCATTCTGGAAGGGCTGGAAGCGCACCTGCCGAGCGGATGCAAACTTCACCTGTTTGGTGTAAAAGGGCAGGCCCTCGAGCGCGTCAAGATGTACGACTGGGTCGCCAGCGTCGATTCCATGGCGCCGGACTTCGCTGCTCGGGTCAAGGCGCGGCAGGCAGGGACGTCGAACACCATTGCTCACCGTGCGGCCGAGATGGATCGCTGGATGAGAAGTGCGTCGCGGCGGGCCGCGCCTGCGGTCGGCGATCAGTTTCGCCTCGCTTTCAACGCGTGAACGCCAATAGTGTCTTGATCAGCCCGTGGGTTCCTCTGGAACCCCGGGCTTTTTTTTCGTCTGCGACAGGCCGTGTCGCATACCCCGCGAGGTTATAAATGCGGCCAGCATATTCTCCGAACGGCAACGCCGCTTCGATTGCGTAAACGTGGCAATTCGTCATACCTTACGGTGGTCACAGGTTCAAAGGACTGGTATGCCAGCGCAATGCACATTCGCACTTAATGGACGGAATCTCTCGACCCTCCTCTGCAGCGGGTTTGGTGGAGTAGCGGCGTTCTCCGGCAATAAGGATCACGTTGATAACCCCGCAGATACTGCTGTCGTCGGTGCCGGTCCTATTCCCAAGGGTCGCTATTACATCATCAAGCGCGAGACGGGTGGGCGGCTTGGGCGCGTGCGCGACCTCGCCCTGGATATGTGGTCAAACAGCGATCGGGCGAGTTGGTTAGCGCTGTACAGCGCCGACGGCAAGATCGATGACTGGACTTTCGTGAACGGCGTGAAGCGCGGCAATTTCCGGTTGCATCCGAACGGCCGCTGGGGTGTCAGCGACGGCTGTATAACGCTCCCATCGCAGGCGCAGTTTGACCGTCTGAGCGCCTACCTCCTGTCACAACCGTCAGCGGTGATCCCCGGCACGGATATCCCCTACTACGGAACGGTGGACGTGCGATGAAAGGTCTCTTGCGCGTGGGCCTTGCGGTCCTGCTCACCCCACTCGTGTTCATTGGTCTTTCGCGAATTGACCCACTCGCGCGCTGGGTCGGAAGCGACGCCGTATGGACGGCGCTCACGCCCTTATTTCGTATATTCGGCGCCGTTGGCACTGAAGGCGAAGAAAGCGTGATGCTCTCCGTGCTGCTCGCCGTCAGCTTCATCACTGCGGCGCTGCTGGTCTGGATTGCATCAGTCCTTATCCAGAGGCAAAGACGCCCGACGTGACCCCGACGCCGCGCTGCCCGCATTGTGCAGGCGCCCGTGGCCGCCTGCACCAGCGGGCGAATGAGTATCATCCTGTGCCGTGGAGCTCAGCCCATAGGCTACCGACGAACACTGTAAGGGCGGGATTTTCTGTATCGCCGTACCCCCTCTCTCTTCCGTGCGTAATTGGCTCGCGCGCATCGAATACAGCTTCATGGATGACGGAGCGTTCCGGTCGCCGGGTCGATTGTCCTTTCGGTATACCTGCCATCACATTCTGACGATCTGGATTGAGCGGTGATTCCAGGGTATATCCAGGTGCGCGTCTGGCCAAAAGGTGTCGGCCTTAAGACCGAACGGTTACCGCCCCGGCTCGATCGGAGCGGCGTCGTGAAAAACCTTGAGCAGATCGTTGCGCAGTTCAGACACATCCATTTCATGCCGTGCTCGCGTGAGGCCAACGTACAGCAGGCGTTTTTCCTCATCGGTCACCGTGGTGCGGCCGTCATCTTCTGTCTTGAAGCGGAAGTCGCCGCAGACCTTCACGCGGTTCCATTCAAGACCCTTCGCCCGGTGAATCGTTGAGACCACATAGTCGGCCTCGGCCTCCGGAGAGGCGCGGGACAGGAGGTCGCGCAGATACGCGGTGCCTTCACGATCGATAAGCTGGACGACCGGCAGGAGGTCACGGCCCGCGTGGCTCGCTGCGTATTGCTGGACGTCGCGCCATGTTTCAAATAACGCGAGCGACGCCGGGCTGAAGGTCCGTTGGCCCCGCATCAGGCGGTCTGCTCCGTCGGCGAATGCGAGGATTTCCTCAATGTTCGCCCGCACGGCGACCTTGTGGCCGCTCTGCAGGCCGTTTGCCAGGGTCCCGATGACGGTCACGTTCTTCCGGCAGAGGATCGCGTCGAAGCTCCGTGTGGGGTCATGCTCCTCGAAGAAGGTCGATGAGACGCTGGCCTGGCCGCGAAGCGGTACCCGCTCGCCCAGCAGGTTCAGAATGCGTGAAGCAAGCGCGGCAAAGTGCGGTCCGAAGCGAAACGACTCGGTGAGCGCGCACTCCCGTGCGTTGATGTATTCCATCGCGTTGACCGCGCCGCGCCACTCGTAGATCTGCTGGTAGGGATCGCCCACATAAATGACCTGCGCGTGCTCCTGGCGACGCATTACCGACAGCATCAGACCGTCGCTGTCCTGCGCCTCATCGAACAGGATGAAATCGGCGCCGATCTGCGGCCGCGACCGCTCCCATGTCTTCAGATACGTGTCCGGGGTGATGGCGGTCTTCCCCTGCGGGTCGATGCTCTCGTTCCAGTGGCGCTCCACGAAGGGCAACAGCATCGTCCGCAACTCTTCGGCCGACTGCTCCGTGATCATCTCGTCCACTGGAATGTGCCACGCCTGGGGCTCGTCCTGAGCGGACCGGCAAAAGCGTGCGGCTCCGTCGGCAACGAGCCGGCCAACCTGGAAGGCGGATAGCTCGACATTCTTGCCGATAATCGTCGGCACGCGGATGGGCCCGAGCCCGTACCGGGCGGCAAGGAGGTGAGGCGGCTCCTTGGGGAGGTTCAGCCGCGCGGTCAGCGCCTTGTCGCTGGCCCGGAACGCGACCGAGTGGACTGTCTGGCACATGACGTTGCGCGGAAACTTCCGCTTTGCTTCGGCCGCAATGTCCTTGTTGAAAGCGAGGTACTGGCCACGCTTCGTGCTGAACCGTTCCGCAATCATCCCGAGCGTCGAGGTTTTGCCGGCGCCGGCGTACGCTTTCACTTTTACCCTCGCGCCGGAGGCGACCGTCTCGTGTGTGTCGAGCTGCTCCTTCGTCGGCTTGATTGTTTTCATGCGTTCTCGAATGGTGGTGGGCAACGAAGGGCTGTGATGTGCGTTGCAGGTCATCGGATACAGAAACTCTCAAACATTCTGGCAGGTCGCCGCATGCACGCGCTCGGAAAAGACGGCTTAACTGCACCGCCTTTCGAGCTTGCGCGCTGGGCGACGTCGTCACACGCCTAGCGCAGCGCGTTAGCAATGTCGCGCGGGACGGCAACAGGCTCGGCGTGGCTGGTCTGTACGCGGGTGCGCCCGGCGACAACCGACTCGGACCGGATCGCGACGCGTTCCCGGAACAGGCCGCGACCAGTGGTGACATGTGTCGCTTCATAGGGATTGCCGCGCTTGATGTAATCCCCCACGTCGAAATCGATAGGAAATAGCGACGACGAGTCGCCGCTCTCGACGACGAGCCGGATGGCGTTCAGCGGCACGCCGCGCAGGTGGACGTCAAGAATGCGATTGAGGATCTGGTCCCGGACGATGGACGACTCCATCGGACCCTGGTAATCGGCCCTCGTCTCGAGCAGATGGACGACGGCCAGACGTTCCGTTGCTGCGGTGAACGCAATGCGGAACTGAAGCGCGCATGGCCGGCCCGTTTCATCGGGATAGGCCATGTCCATGAAAGATGTTCTGTATGGCATGTAGCACTCCGAAAAAAGATTTTGCCGGAACCGATGAACCGGCAAAACCAGCCTACGGAGTGGGGTGCGAAGTCAAGTCGTCGGCGCGGTGATAGTGGCGCGAAGTCGCGTGACGGTGCGCTGACTGGCGAGACCGAGCAACGCGCTCGTCTGCTCGTTGGTCCGGCCCGACAGCAACTGGCGACGCGCGAAGGTATTGCGCAACACACGCGGGCTCATGTCCACCGCGGCGAACCCGATTGCCTCCAGCGCTTCCCGCACGATCGCACCGAGCAGGACGTCGTTGATGGGCTTGTCCCCGGTCCGTGGAGCCGGAAACAGGAGCGTCCCGTCCGACGCAGGATGCGCCCGCTGCCACGCGGCTAACGGAGGCGTTGAGAACGGAGGCAGGGCAACTGTGCGTTCGAGGCGTGCGCCCCGTTTTGGAATCCGCACCTGCGGCCGTATGCCGTCGATAACGATATCGCGCCAGCAAGCGCCGCGAAGTTCGGCCGCAGTGAGTCCTGCGCCGAGCAGCAGCGCAACCACCGCCCGGTTGCGGCAAAGGCGAGCGTCGTCGCCGGCGTCCGGCTGCGCGTAGGCCTGCAGCGCAGCGTCGGCGGCCGGATCGAGGAAGAGCGGCTCTGGCTCGTCCTCTGGCCAGGCGGCCGAGAGCGCGAAGGGTGCCGCCGGATTGCTCTCCCGCAGGCCGATGTCGACAAGATGGCGACTCAGCCGGTCGATCAGCTTGACGTAACGCAGGCGCGTGGTCGTACCCGGCGCACAGCGGTTTTCGACGTCGCCAAAGAATGACTCAAGGTGCTCGGGCCCGAACGTCGCGAGCGCCACGCCGCGGGTGCCCAGATGGCGCAGGAACCGGTCGAACATCGCCTTGTGCTGCACGATCGAGCGTTGGGAGAACCGGCGGCGGTCTGCACCGGCCGCTTCGGTTGTCTGCCATTGCGCGTAGGCGGCGTGCGGCTCGGCTGCCCAGAGATGTGATCCGTTCATCAAGTGCGGCACCTTATATACTGGATTAGCGTCATCCCGCCACCTTGCGAATCTCCGATTCGCCTCCCCGTCTACAGGAAGAGGGGGTCATCCCCTTGCTCCATGCGTCAGCGATCGCGTGCAGGCAGGCGAGAGGCCCGCCCTCGACGATCTGCGCCGCGCACGCGAGCATCAGGTTGACGGGAAGTTCGAAGTCCTCGACCAGATAGCCGCGCTCGCAAACAGCGCCGAGCGCTGTCGCAATGCACGGCACGCGCTCACGCAGTGCGCTCAGATCGTTGCGATAGGCCCATACCGGCTTTCCCAGCGCCGCGGCAAAGCCTATCTCGAACGCGGTGCCGCTATCTGGCTCGCCAACGCCGCGAAAGTCAGCCACATTGGCCATCACGATATCGGCACGGCGAATCGCGGCCACGTTGGCGCGGTAGATCCACGTGGCCTTGTCGTGAGGCGACAGGTTCGCTGGCGCGATCGCGTCGAGCGGGTAAAGCCCCTCGAATCCCAGACTGGCGCAAAGTCGCTGCAGCGAGCGACCGTACTTCAGTGCGTCGGCGCGAAAAACGTCGAAACCCGCGAGATAGATCTGCGCCCTCACGGCGCCGCCATCTGCCGCGGTCATTCGGCGATGCGAAAGCGTTCGAGGTCCTGATCCTTGAGCCATCGTGGCGCGCGTCCGCGCCCGCTCCACGTATTGCCAGTTTCGGGATCGCGGTACTTCGCGGCCGCCGGCCGGCCCGCGTTCTTGCGCCGCTTGCCAAACACCTGTTCGGGCGTAAAGCTGAATTCGGCCACAGTCTCGCGCACCTTTTCCAGCGCGGACGCGGCCTCGTGCTCCCGTGCCTCTGCGATCAGTTTTTCAAGCTTCTCTTTTTCCGCGAGCAGTTCTTTGTACCGTGCCATGATGTTGAATTTTCGTTGAGGATGATGGACGATTCTACCAGGCGCGAATTGCTGTCAAGTTCCCCGCCGGGGCTGACAGGCGCACGGAGCGATGTTCGTTCCAGGCCTCGCCAGCGGTAACTCAACGTCCCACATTCGCAGTATCGACCATCGATGAAAAGAATCTCTGTCCGCCGCTCGAGCGTTCACGGTCGCGGCGTCTTTGCGCTGCGGCTCCTATGTGCCGGCGAGCGCATCCTCGCGTACAAAGGCACGGTTATGAGCCGGAAGCGCGCGATGAGTCGCCATCGCCGGTTTGGGAAGGAGGGCCATACGTACCTCTTCGGACTTTCTGATGGCCGGGTCATTGATGGTGCGCTCGGCGGCAACAGCGCGCGCTGGCTCAACCATGCCTGCGTCGCCAACTGTGAGGCCGTCGAGGATGACGGAAGGGTCTACATCCAGGCGGTGTCGAATATCCCGCCCGGCGAGGAACTGTTCATCGCATACGGTCTTACGACAGAGGGCCGAGCTTCGGCAGCGGTGCGCGCGCAGTATGCGTGCCACTGCGGTCACCGGCGATGTCGCGGAACGATGCTCGCCGGTAGTTCAATGCGCTTCTCCGGTTCATTCGACGTTGAGCAGGCCGATTAACGTGAGAGCAAAGTCCTTCCCGTTCGGGTTGAGGCGGTCGCCGTTGGGCTGGACTCGGCCACAACCGGTCCCTCGACGCCTTGGTCCAAATCGTCAACAATCGCCTTTTCGGGGCAGTCCGGGCATGCACAAGGGGCCATAGAACCACTGAACATATGCCGCCTCTAGTGTTACCGCCTAGGCGAACTCGTGGATCTTGGGCGGCCGGGCACATTGTTAATCGTTTGCTCGACCTATCCTTGAGAGCGCAACAGCCTAGCTAGCTTTGGGCGTAGCTTCAATCATCGGCGATTTATTCCAGCATCCCATCAAATCGATAAGTAAGCTTTTCAGAAAATTATGGAAAATTTTGCCTTATCTGATGCAATCTGTTCCTAAAGAAGTCGTTACCATGTGCGGTTAACCACACATATGGAGGTCGGACAGCATGATATTGTCGATCGCTTCGGTGGCGCAATGACATTCGTCGATGCTCATAGGTTTTAAGCGTGGAGATTGTCGTGAATGTACAAAATCTACGGAATATTATTTTTGGCATCGCATTGGCGGCGCTGGTCGGGTCAGGATGGGCGCAGAGCGGAAGTGAGTCGGACGTTCCTCAATTTCAAGACCAAATAAAAATTCTATATGAGGCGGGGCAGTTTCGTGACGCTATTTCTATAGCGCAGAAAATTCTAACCATAGTCGAGCATAAGTTCGGACCCGATCGACCGGAAACTGCGGAAAGCCTCAGCGTGCTTGGTAACTTATATGAGCTTTCAGGATTATATCCTGAAGCAGAGCCCGTTTTTAAGCGCGCGTTAGCCATCAATGAGGCGATACTTGGTCCAGAACATCCAGCAACCGCTACGAGTCTTAACAACCTCGCCGCGTTGTATGTGGCAACGGGGGAGTACGCCAAAGCGAAGCCGTTGTTTGAGCGTGCACTTGCCATCGACGAGAAAGTTCTTGGCCCTGAAGCCTACAATACGTCAAGCGACCTAATAATCTGTCGGCTGTGTATTTGAACATGGGCTCCTACGCGAAGGCAGAACAGCTTTTGGAGCGCGTGATTGCCATTCGCGAGAAAGTGTTAGGCCCGAACAATCCGGGCACCGCGAGAAGTCTTGGCAATCTCGCCGAGGTTTATCGGACTGCGGGAGAGTTTGCAAAGGCTGAGCCGTTGGATCAACGTGCTCTCGCTATTAACGAGAAGGTGCTAGGAGCAGAACACCCGGCCGTCGCTCTTAGTCTTGATAATCTCGCGGAACTCTATAGAGAGATTGGTTCGTACCGCGAGGCCGAGCCACTTTATAACCGTGCGCTCACGATTCGCGAAAAGACGCTCGGGCCAGTTAGTCCAGAGACAGCCGCCAGCCTTAATAATCTGGCTCTCCTCTATTGCGATACTGGTCGTTATGACGATGCCGCGCCGCTTTTCAAGCAGGCGCTGGCCATCAACGTGAAATCACTCGGACCAGAACACCATATTACCGCGCTGACTCTTAATAATATTGGCATGCTGTACCTGACAGTTGGGGCAGATAAGCAGGCAATCGAAGCCTTGCAGATGGCACGCGCTATCGACGAAAAAGCACTTGGACTTGAGCATCCAAATGTAGCAAGAGATCTTAATAACATCGCGTTGGCGTATGAAGGTGAGGGAAAATATGCGCAGGCGGAATCGCTGTACAAGCGCGCGTTGGCTATAAACGAGAACGCGCTCGGCCCCGCAAACCCCAATACGTCGAGATCTCTAAACAATCTTGCTGACCTGCACTGGGCTCAATCCAACTGGTCAGAAGCGGCTGACAATCTTAGGCGAGGTGCGCAAGCGAGTGAGTTGTTCAGCCAAAGTGTCCTAGTACTTGGCGGCGAGCCGAGGAAGCGCGCGTTTATGAATATGTTGGACGGTGAAACCGACGGAGATGTCACTTTTTCGTTAGTGTCGCGCGGACACGTTGCCGATGCTGAGTCTTTTGGAATGCAGGTGGTTCTTCAACGCAAGGGCAGGGTCTTAGACATTCTGGCCGATGATTTCGAAGCGGTAAGAAGGAGTTTAGCACCGGGTGATCGGCAACTGTTTGAACAATGGCGCGAGATCACCACGCAGTATGCGTCACTACTCTTACGTGGACCGGAGCGGATGTCACCGGAGCAGCACCGCAGACTACTGGACCAGGTGAAAGCGCAGGCCACATCGTTCGAAAGCGGACTCAGTCAGCGCAGTATCGAGTTCCGCCAGCATGTTGAAACAGTGACGCTCGAGCGAGTCCAGCAGGCCATTCCGGAAGGCGCAGCCCTTATCGAGTGGTTTCGGTATCATCCTTTCAATCCGATTGCCGTCGGTAGCGAGCCGAAGTATGGTATGCCGCGCTATATGGCGTACGTGCTAAAGCGCCAAGGTGCACCTGCCGCGGTGGATTTAGGTGACGCGAAGACGATAGATACCGCAATCTCGGATCTGCTTGCAGCTCTGCGAGATCCGCACAGCATTGTGGTAAAGGACATTGCACGAGACGTCGAGGTGCGGCTGATGCAGCCTTTGGTCCCTTATATGGGAAACGTAGGGCGCGCTTATCTCGCGCCTGATGGTCAACTTAATCTGGTACCCTTCGGCGCCCTTGTTGACGACAAAGGGAACTACCTTACGCAATCGTTTGAATTTACGTATCTCACCAGCGGGCGTGACCTATTGCGCTCCCCTAGCAGCATTCCGAGTCGCCACGGTCCTGTTATCGTCGCCGACCCAAACTTCGATCTTCTTCAAAGCACTGTCAATGAGTCGGTGGGACGGCCGAAGGGTCACTCGTCCGAAGTACATGCAGGGACTCTGAAGTTTACGCCATTGCCCGGAACAGAGGCGGAGGCCAAGGCGATTCGGGAAATTCTCCATCTCCCGCGCGAACGAGTTCTCACAGGAGACACAGCAACAGCGTCCGCGGTGAAGCAACTTTCTGGCCCACGCATCCTGCACCTTGCCACGCACGGCTTTTTTCTCAGCGACCAAGCTATGAATCAACGATCCGAGGAAGCAGGATTTCTCGCTGAGCGCAACGAGCAGGCGCCCAAGGGAGAGAACCCATTGTTGCGTTCAGGATTGGCGCTCGCCGGAGCAAACCAGTTGCACGCTGGGGGAGATGACGGAATTCTCACCGCGCTCGAAGTCTCGGGGTTAGATTTGGCGGGCACCGAACTAGTCGTTCTATCTGCCTGCGAAACGGGAGTCGGGCAGGTGCAGAACGGCGAAGGGGTCTACGGACTACGTCGCGCGATGGTGTTGGCGGGAGTGCAAACTCAGGTAGTGAGTCTATGGAAGGTGGATGACATAGCAACAAAGGATCTGATGGTAGCCTACTACGGGCGCTTATCCACTGGGGTCGGCCGCTCCGCGGCCCTGCGTGCTGCACAATTGGATATGCTAAATGATCATAAACGTGCCCACCCGTACTATTGGGCGAGTTTCGTTACGATCGGTGCAGCGGGGCCTTTGTCGCCGTAGCGTAATCTGGCTTCCCGTCGCTCGCGGCCGATTTGCTATCGCGCGTATAGATTGATTGACTGGACATTAACATGAGCCGAGCATCATTTCAATTTCCAATGCGGACACTTGTTATTGTGGTCATCGTGAGTGTATCGATTTTGGTGATCGCAGAGGTTGGGCTCGGATGGTCTTTTGACGCTAAGGAAAAGTCATTTATCGTACTAATAGTGTTATTAGCCACTGTAATTTTCAACCGGCATATAGGGAGCTTAAAGAGAGGGAAGCATGAATAAGCCGAGGCGTTTCTTTTCGACTTTAGTTAACGTGCTTCTGTCTCTCGTTTTGTTCTTTGCTTGGTCAGGAATCGATGTCAATGCGGAGCCCACTGTGGGCGCAGCAGCGTCCTTGCGAAGCGTTTGCTTACCCGACCAGCCCGTAGTGCAAGCGGGGAAATCGGTGACACTTAGAGTTTGGGCCACCGACGCTGATGGCGCAGTCATTACAAGGCCAATTCGGCTTACTTGGGCCGCATCCATAGGCAGAATCGTTGGCGATCAAATAGCCACGTGGTCGTTTGAATCGGGTGCTGATGGCTCTGCAGAAGTTATCAAAGCCCACGCGGTTGTGACCATCGATGACGAAATGCTCGGCAGGGCTGTTTGCGATCTGTCGGTCTACCTTTCGAAATCAAATAACTCGCTGGGGTTATCCGGCGCCAACCGCTCGCCGATGCTTAGTGACCGAGCGTTTTTGTTGCACAGCAGTGACCCGCCCCGTGGATATGGTTTGTATAGCTACTTATTGTTTTATGCTCCGCCGGGCAGCGACGAGGAGCGACAACGATATTTGAGCGCTATCGAAGCCTACTTGCTTATCCTGCAGCCTCTCGAAGAGATGGAACGCTATCGTCGCCGTAGTGAACTCGACATTATCCTTTTACCGCTCAAGAGTAATGTTGAGATTCCCGCAGATTTGTCGAATCAGGATCAGCTTACTCATATGGCGGAACGCGTGCTTGCAGCTTATGACTACGCGCGTGCTAAGGTTTTGCTCTTTGAATTTGGCAAGGCTTCCAGCACCACCGGACCGTACCTTGTCTCGAAGATCGCAGATGAAGGTAATTCCAGTGCAGCAGGAAGCCTGCTGAGCTTTGATATGAGTCATGTCGTTCCAAAGCTTGTGCACAATTGGGTAAGAACCTTCTGCTCCTTAACCGCACAGGAGCATTCGTGGAGTGATGTCGTATTGGCGAAGATTGCGCTTGATACTCGCAATGTGATTGCGGTGGGAGCTAATGAGACTCCACAGATAGTAACTAGCCTTAAGAACTGGATTCAATTAGTGAAAGCGCAGTGACGTTATCCTACTCCGTCGAGTTGAGTTCCGAGTTCTCCGAGCCATAGACGTCGATCGCGGCGGATTCACTATGCGAGTGTCCGCAATCGAGAACGCCGGAGGTCTCGTCTGGGTCGAGTGAACGAAACCGCTCGCGCGGTAGGGGGCTGCGGTCCGACGCTGGAGGTCAGGGAGGGGCCGGTCGCGCGGTTTATGTTGGCGAATGAGGCAATCCGCCTCGTTCTTCAACAGGAGCCGCATCATGACCTCCTCTCAACCGACCGTCAGCCCGTTGCGCCAGCGCATGATCGACGACATGCGTATGCGCCAGCTTTCCCCGAAGACGCAAGCCAACTATCTGCGCATCGTTCGCGAGTTCGCCCGATACCTCGGGCGCTCGCCTGATACCGCCACGGTCGAGGACCTGCGAACCTACCAGCTGCATCTGGTCGATCATGGCACGTCACCGATATCACTGAACGCCGCGATCACCGGGCTGAAGTTCTTCTTCGAGACCACGCTCCACGAGTCCGAACTGATGGCCCGGATGCAGCCCGTGCGCGTGCCCCGTACGTTACCGGTCGTGCTCAGCCCCGATGAAGTACGGCGGCTCATCGCCGCCACAGGCAACCTGAAGCACCAGACGGCTCTCTCGGTTGCCTACGGCACCGGGCTGCGCGTCAGCGAAGTGGTGGCGCTGAAGGTCACAGACATCGACAGCCAGCGCATGACGCTGCGTGTCGAGCAGGGCAAGGGCCGCAAAGATCGCTACGCGATGCTTTCACCGGTGCTGCTCGAACGCCTGCGCGTCTGGTGGCGTGTGGCCCGTGCCCAGGGCAGGATGCCCGACGGCGGGTGGCTGTTTCCCGGGCTCGACCCCATCGATCCCCTCACGCCGAGGCAACTCAACCGTGCCATCCGTGCGGCCGCCGAGGCCGCGCAGATCGACAAGCGCGTGTCGATGCACACGCTGCGTCACAGCTTTGCCACGCACCTGCTCGAACAGAAGGTCGACATCCGCGTGATCCAGGTGCTGCTTGGCCACAAGAAGCTGGAAACCACCGCGCTTTACGCGCAGGTAGCCACCGACCTGCTGCGCGAAGTCACCAGTCCGCTGGAGCGCCTGCCCGCCAACTGACCCGGCGCAGTGCCTCATGCCGGAGGTCGCGGACATCTTCCGCGCACGCGGGCCGGCGTGGCGTCGCACAGTCCACCTGAGCCTCGGGCAGCTGAAGGTCATGTCAGCCATCGAACAGTGCCGCAGCGCGGCGCTGGGCGGGCATGTGCTGCGCTGTTCCGGCTGCGCGCGCACCGAGATCGCCTACAACTCCTGCCTTATGGGAAGTTCTGTCTAACGGGGAGTTGCAGATCAGGTTCGGCGCGAAACCTACCGGGCGTATCTGGTTTTGTATCTGGCCGGTCGCCATTTAACACCCCATAAAATCGCGGTCCTCCTTTGCTATGGTGGTTGGGCCTTCCCAGGCAACCCTCATAGGAGGATGTGATGCTGGACACCTACCTGGTAGCACCCAAAACCTTGAAACGCCTGCGCTCGGGACCCAGCGGAGTCTTCATTGACGACTTTGCTGACGCGCTTGAACGAGACGGATATTCCGCGGCCAGTGCCATACGTTACCTGCGAGCTGCCGACCATCTTGGTCGCTTCATGCTGGCACACGGCGGTACCCTGGCCGATACTGGTCCACAAACCCCGGAAACCTTCTTTCGTCATCTGCCAACTTGCACTTGCCCGGAAGTAAAAGGTGGCAGGACCGGCCACCACGTCTATTTCGGCGCCAAACGCTTTCGCGAATACCTGATCGAGATCGGCGTCTGCCCGGACGACAAGCCTTCGATTGCAGAGATTCGGGAACCGGCAATCGTAGGTGGTTTCCGGCGATGGTTGCAAAAGCACCGGGGTGCGAAGGATCCAACCATTCGGCTCTACTGTCGTGATGCCGCAGTGATGCTGAAAGTGCTTGGCGATGACGCCAGCCAGTGGGATCCGAAGCAGATACGTACGTTCCTGCTGAACAGTGCCTGCAGTTGTGGTGCTGGTACCGCTGAAAAGCGGGTCACTAGCGCGCGAGCCTTCTTACGCTACCTCGGGGTTCACGATCTGTGTCGGCCGGGTCTCGATCAGGCGGTTCCGTCGCTGGCGCATTGGCGCCTGGCGTCACTGCCAAGGTGTCTGAGCGCTGACGAAGTTGACCGCCTGATCGCCGCATGCGATGACGATTCACGCAGGCGTCTTCGCGATCGTGCGATCGTCCTCCTGCTTGTGCGACTTGGGGTTCGCGCAGGTGACCTGGCGAACCTTCGCTTGAGCGGTATGGAGTGGGACTCCGGGACGCTACGTGTCTTGGGAAAGGGGCGCTATGAAGTTCGCCTTCCGCTGCCGCAGGATGCTGGCGAGGCACTTCTGCGGTATCTCGAATCGCGACCTCGGGTTGCCGGCAGCGACCATGTCTTTGTTAGAAACATCGCACCCGTCAAGCCGCATATCTCAAGCGACGGCATATCTTCGATAGTGAAGCGCGCACTAAAACGGGCCGGGGTGAGTTCGCCCGCCAAAGGTGCACATCTGCTGCGCCACACGGCGGCGACTGAGATGTTGCGCCACGGGCTTCCCCTCGACCAGGTTGGCCTGATCCTGAGGCATCGCGGCATTGATACCACGGCGTATTACGCCAAGGTCGACGTAGCGCTGCTCAGCCAAATCGCTCGGCCATGGCCGGAGGTGGCGAAATGATGCCGGCCGTGGAGTCCTATCTTGCCGCGCGGCGTGCCGCCGGATTCAAACTGCTGAACGCAGACTACCTGTTGCGCAGTTTCGCGTGCTTTGCTGTCAAACGCGGTGAAATGCACGTTTGCACGCAGACAGCAATCGACTGGGCCGGCGAGGCTGCGTCGGTGGCCCAGCGTGACGCAAGGCTAAAGACCGTGTGTCGGTTCGCCCGGTACATGCGTATGGAGGATCAAAACCATGAACTACCACCCGCCCGCCACTTTGGTTACCGAAAGACGCGTCGCGTTCCGTTCATCTACACCTGCGCTGACATTGAGCGCTTGATAAACACAGCCTTGCAATCGGGCCCTCGGGGCACGTTGCAACCACAAACGTATGCGACATTAATTGCCCTGCTGCTAGCCACGGGCATGCGGATCTCGGAGGCCCTGAACCTGCGCCTTGCCGACATGACTTCCGAAGGACTGCTGATTCGAAAGAGCAAATTCCAGAAGACCCGTCTAGTTCCACTGCACGAGACAGCGGTGGCGGGTTTGCAGAGGTATTTAGCACTGCGGCGACGAGCCTGCCCGGGTGACGACCATGTGTTCGTTGATGACGACGGTCACGCGCTCAGATACACGGTTACTTACTGGATGTTCCAGAAGCTGCTGAAGTTTGCCGGCATCGGCACCACCCACAACGGCCACCGTCCCCGCTTGCATGAGCTCAGACACACGTTCGCCGTCAGGGCACTGGAGGCAAGCCCGGAAGGCCGAGACCGGGTCGGGCGGCACATGTTGGCCCTTGCGACCTACATGGGACACGTCAACATCAACGCCACCTATTGGTATCTCGAGGCCACGCCCGCGCTCCTGCGCGACATTGCTGTCGCCGCAGAGGGGTTTCTCACCGGAGAACAGAAATGATGCCGATCGCGCCGCACATTGTTGCATTCCTTCGTCAAAACCTTGCCCATGAGAGAGGCGCCAGCCAACACACCTGCGACTCCTATGCTTGCACCTTCCAGCTTCTGTTCGAGTTCGCCGCCAGGCGACTCAAGGTGACGCCCTCGTCGCTAGCACTGGAGCAGCTCGATGCGAGGCTGATCAGCGACTTCCTGGAATATCTCGAAGATGCGCGCCACAATTCGCCTGAGACGCGTAATGTCCGGCTGGCTGCAATCAGGTCATTCTTCCACTTCCTTGAGTATCGCGAGCCCGCGATTCTTGAGCAAGCGCGACGAATCCTGGGCATTCCCTATAAGAAAACCGATTCCCGTCTGGTGCCATATCTGCTCGAGGATGAGGTTCGGGCTCTGCTCGATGCGCCAGATCCGTCAACGCGCGAGGGTATTCGGGACCGGGCGATGCTGCATCTGGCCATCTGCGGCGGCCTGCGTGTATCGGAGCTGACGGGATTGCATACCGCCGATGTTGTCCTCCCGTCGTTGAGCATCCGTGTTCACGGCAAGGGCCGGCGGGAGCGCGCCTTGCCCCTGTGGAAAACGACCGCTAACGCGTTGCGTGCCTGGATGGTGATACGGGGAAGTGTCGCAGTACCGGAATTGTTCGTTAATGCACGGGGCGAAGCGATGAGCCGTTGGGGTTTCGCGTATGTCCTTAAATGCCACACTGCGACGGCTAGTCATAAGTGCCCCTCGCTGTCGAAGAAGCAGGTATCACCGCACGTCTTGAGGCACACCTGTGCAATGATAGTACTGCGAAGCACTCAGGACATCCGAAAGGTTTCCCTGTGGCTCGGGCACAGCGATCTGGCGACCACTGAAATCTACACTCGCGCTGATCCAACTGAGAAGCTCGAAGCCCTCAACGCGATCGTCCCACCGCATTTGCGCAGGGGTTCGTTCCGGCCGTCCGATAAGGTAATCGCCATGCTCAGGGCCAAGCTTTAATGGAGAGCTGAACGGGCGCGGAGTTCACTCCGTGCTCGCTCAGGGGGTGCCTTCTCCCCATAGCAAAACACTTCCCATAAGGCAGGAGTTGTAGGCGATCTCGGTGCGCGCGCAGCCGGAACAGCGCAGCACATGCCCGCCCAGCGCCGCGCTGCGGCACTGTTCGATGGCTGACATGACCTTCAGCTGCCCGAGGCTCAGGTGGACTGTGCGACGCCACGCCGGCCCGCGTGCGCGGAAGATGTCCGCGACCTCCGGCATGAGGCACTGCGCCGGGTCAGTTGGCGGGCAGGCGCTCCAGCGGACTGGTGACTTCGCGCAGCAGGTCGGTGGCTACCTGCGCGTAAAGCGCGGTGGTTTCCAGCTTCTTGTGGCCAAGCAGCACCTGGATCACGCGGATGTCGACCTTCTGTTCGAGCAGGTGCGTGGCAAAGCTGTGACGCAGCGTGTGCATCGACACGCGCTTGTCGATCTGCGCGGCCTCGGCGGCCGCACGGATGGCACGGTTGAGTTGCCTCGGCGTGAGGGGATCGATGGGGTCGAGCCCGGGAAACAGCCACCCGCCGTCGGGCATCCTGCCCTGGGCACGGGCCACACGCCACCAGACGCGCAGGCGTTCGAGCAGCACCGGTGAAAGCATCGCGTAGCGATCTTTGCGGCCCTTGCCCTGCTCGACACGCAGCGTCATGCGCTGGCTGTCGATGTCTGTGACCTTCAGCGCCACCACTTCGCTGACGCGCAGCCCGGTGCCGTAGGCAACCGAGAGAGCCGTCTGGTGCTTCAGGTTGCCTGTGGCGGCGATGAGCCGCCGTACTTCATCGGGGCTGAGCACGACCGGTAACGTACGGGGCACGCGCACGGGCTGCATCCGGGCCATCAGTTCGGACTCGTGGAGCGTGGTCTCGAAGAAGAACTTCAGCCCGGTGATCGCGGCGTTCAGTGATATCGGTGACGTGCCATGATCGACCAGATGCAGCTGGTAGGTTCGCAGGTCCTCGACCGTGGCGGTATCAGGCGAGCGCCCGAGGTATCGGGCGAACTCGCGAACGATGCGCAGATAGTTGGCTTGCGTCTTCGGGGAAAGCTGGCGCATACGCATGTCGTCGATCATGCGCTGGCGCAACGGGCTGACGGTCGGTTGAGAGGAGGTCATGATGCGGCTCCTGTTGAAGAACGAGGCGGATTGCCTCATTCGCCAACATAAACCGCGCGACCGGCCCCTCCCTGACCTCCAGCGTCGGACCGCAGCCCCCTACCGCGCGAGCGGTTTCGTTCTGTCGGCCAGGAAGTGACGTTCGCCCCACCGAGTTGCGGACATTGAGGCGTCGGTTGAGCACCAACAAGCGGCCATTCAACCGCCCCGTCCGCTGCCGTTAGCTGACGCGGATTCAATCGCCGACGTGGATCGCGTCCCACTGATCCCCGCATGGCAAGCTCCGTCGGAACCCGCCCAATAGCGCGACATGGCACATACGCGTCGTTTATTTGTGATGGACGCTCCTCCCCGTTGATCAAGACGGAAGGTACCCGTAATCATTGGCCTCCAACCCCACCTGACCCCGCGCCGCAAAGACTGCATGGCGCGCGAAGCGCCAGTAGATGCCACGCGGCCTGACCGCCTCGCGCAACCGCACCGAAGCCTTTTTCGGCGGCAGCTGCATGTCGGCGTGCCGCAGCGCCTATCCGCGAGCACTTGACAACGCAAATTTGTCCTGAGACGGTATACAAAATACTGAAAAGTGAACGCCGATGTCAGATCTCGCAGAGAACGTCGCCCGCGTCGGAACGGGACAGGCCGCTGAAGCCTGGCGCTATGCGTCGGCTGCGCGCGCAGCGGCCGCGCTGCGCCGCCACGAAGTCAGTTCCCGGGAGCTCGTTGCCGCGTGCGAAGCGGCTTGGCGCGAGGCTAACCCGCGGGTCAACGCCCTCGTGCTAAGCGACTTCGAGCGCGCGCACGCCATCGCGAGGCAGCGCGACGAAGAACTCGCGACGGGCCGCCCGCGCGGTCCGTTGCACGGCGTGCCGTTCACCATCAAGGAGTCCTTCGACGTCGCCGGCTGGCCGACCACCGTGGGCGATCCCGCGTTCCGCGACAACATCGCCGCGCGCGATGCCGCCGTCGTGCAGCGTCTGAGCGATGCCGGCGCAGTGCTGCTCGGCAAGACCAACGTGCCGTTATGGCTGCGCGACTGGCAAAGCTACAACGACATCTACGGCACCACGCGCAATCCGCATGATCTCGCGCGCACGCCGGGCGGTTCGTCGGGCGGCAGCGCGGCGGCGGTGAGTACCGGCTTGGCGTTTTTCGATGTGGGCTCCGACATCGGCTCGTCGATCCGCAACCCCGCGCACTATTGCGGCATCTACTCGCACAAGAGCACGCACGGCCTCGTGTCGCTCGACGGACATGGCTTGCCGGGCGGCGTCGCGTGTCCCGACATCAACGTTGCCGGACCGCTTGCACGCAGCGCGAACGATCTCGCGCTCGTGCTCGAAGCGATCATGGGCCCGCCGCCCGATGCCGCGTGCGCGGTGCGTTTCGAGCTGCCGCGCTGCGATACGAAGAATCTCGATCAGATCCGCTTCGGCGTATTGAGCAACCATCCGGTAGCGCCGGTGGATGCCGAAGTCGAGCGCTGCATCGTCGAGCTTGGCCGCGCGCTGGAGCGGCGCGGCGCGCAAGTGCTGTGGGATGCGCGTCCGCAACTAGACGCCGCGGAGTTGCTGCGCACGTACACGCTGCTGCTGCGCGCATCGACGTGCGGCTATCTCGGCGACGAAGCCTTCGCGAGCGCGCTCGCCGGCGCGGACGCCGCTAATCCCGCCGACACGACCTACGCGTCGCTGCAATACACGGGCGCGGCGATGCGTCATCGCGACTGGCTGAAATTGCAGCCGCTGCGCGAGAAATATGCGGCGGCGTGGCGCGTGCTTTTCACGCGCGTCGATGTGTTGCTATGTCCGGTAGCGGCGACGGCAGCGTTCACGCTCAACGAAGAGGGCGCGCCGTGGCAGCGCACGCTCGATGTGAACGGCGAGCCGCAGCCGCTCACCACTCAGTTGTTCTGGGCCGGGCACTCGGGTCTGTGCGGTTTGCCGTCGACGGTCGCGCCAGCGGGACGCACCGCGAGCGGCTTGCCTGTGGGCGTGCAGATCGTCGCGCCGCTGTATCACGACCTACGCTCGATTCAGGTGGCAAGCCTGCTCGAAGCCGAAGGCTACGCCGCATACGCACCGCCCGGTGCACTGTGAACAAACCCGTTAAGCGCTGATGCCGCGCGCCGAACCCGACTCACTCGATCGCACACGGAGCCCACGCTCATGTCCTGGTTCACCTCACTGTCAAAAAACGAAAAGAAGGCGTTTGCCGGCGCGTTCGTCGGTCACGCGGTGGACGTCTACGACTTCATGATCTATTCGCTCCTCATCCCCGTTTTGATGCAGACCTGGCACATGAGCAAGGCGACGGCGGGCAGCATCGTCACGTGGACCTTGGTCGCGTCGCTGGTCGGCGCGATCGGCGCCGGTCTGCTCGCCGACCGATACGGCCGCATACGAATCCTGCGCTGGACCATCGCGCTGTTCGCGCTGTCGTGCTTCGCGTGCGGGTTCGCGAATTCGCCGACCCAGCTCGCGGTACTGCGCGCGGTGCAGGGGCTCGGGTTCGGCGGCGAGTCGTCGCTGTGCATGGTGCTGGTCACGGAGATGAT
Organism: Paraburkholderia sp. BL6669N2; assembly: GCF_003387275.1. Classification (NCBI taxonomy): domain Bacteria; kingdom Pseudomonadati; phylum Pseudomonadota; class Betaproteobacteria; order Burkholderiales; family Burkholderiaceae; genus Paraburkholderia; species Paraburkholderia sp. BL6669N2. Next base: position 168,821 of record NZ_QUNA01000003.1, read on the forward strand.
CCGCAATCCCGCGCATCGCGGGAAATTCTCGGGCTTCACGGCGAGCAGCTATTCGTTCGGCTGGGCCGGCGCCGCGCTCGCGTATAGCATGCTGTTCAACTGGCTGCCGCCGGAGTGGGCGTGGCGCGTGTGTCTGTTCGTCGGCATTCTGCCCGCGCTGCTGGTGGTGTGGCTGCGGCGCAATCTGCGCGAGCCGGAATCGTTCCACCGCACGCTCGCTGCGCGCCGCAACACCAGCGCGGGCGAGGCGTTGCGCGCGGTGTTCAGCGGCCGGCTCGCCGCGCGCACGTTGTGGTGCAGCCTGTTGTCGGGCGGCATGCTCGGCTCCTACTACGCGATCGCGACGTGGATGCCGATGTGGCTCAAGTCGGAGCGCGGCCTTTCAGTGACGGGCACCGGCGTGTGGCTCGCCGTGACGATCGGCGGCTCGCTGGCCGGTTACGCACTGGGCGCATGGACCACGGACCGCTTCGGACGACGCCCAACGTACATCCTGTTTGCGGCGGGCGCGTTCGTGATGAGCATCGCGTACATGCTGATCGACGCGCCGACGCCGGTCATGCTGCTGATCGGCTTTCTGCTCGGCGTGCTGATGCAGGGGACGTTTTCCGGCGTGGCCGCGACCATCGCCGAGACCTATCCGAACTCCATCCGCGCGACCGGCTATGGCGTCGCGTACAACGTGGGACGCGTGATCGGCTCGGTGTTCCCGTTCGCGGCGGGCTGGCTCGCGAACGGCCATTTCACGCTGACGCTCGCGATTCCGCTCGTGGCTGGCGTCGGCTATTGCTTCGTGGTGCTCGCCGCGCTGATGTTGCCGGAGACCAATGGCATCGCGCTCGACGCCGTCGAAGCCGATGCAGCCGCGACCGACGCGCCCGCGCATTCCGCCGCTGCTGGTCAAGCAATCACCCCGACGGGCACTTCGCGTTGATCCAATATCAACGAAGCGGAGCAATAAACCTCGAAATTTTTATTGTCCATTTGTTTTCGTCATTGCAGTATACAGAATACAAAAATGAACGGTGCGATAGGAGAGGGTCATGAGAGCACCGTCCCCGGAGCGGCAGGTCTTTCAATGAAAAAATCAAGGAACCCCTGGATGAACAAGACTTTCTGGAGCGCGGCAGGCCTTGCATGCCTTTCGGTCACGGCGCACGCGCAAAGCAGTGTCACGCTGTACGGCCTGATCGACGCAGCGGTGATCTACACGAGCAATCAGGACGGTGGCCGCTCGTATGCGATGGCGAGCGGCTCGACGCGCGGCAGCCGGGTCGGCTTTCTGGGCTCGGAAGATTTGGGCGGCGGCTCGCGCGCGATTTTCCGGCTTGAAAACGGCTTCGACGTGACGGACGGCTCGCTCGGTCAGGGTGGCCTGATGTTCGGCCGCCAAGCCTACGTGGGCCTCGAAAACGACCGCTGGGGCCGCATCACGCTCGGCCGCCAGTACGAGTCGATGGTCGATTACGTCGCGCCACTCACCGCGGCGGACTGGTCGGTCTACATGGAGCACCCCGGCGACATGGACTTGACCAACCGCGGCGTGCGCGTGAACAACGCGGTGCGCTATGCCAACAGCTTCGGCGGCTTCACCGGCAGCGCGATGTACAGCTTCGGCGGCCAGGCGGGCAGCTTCGGCAGCCGGAGCATGTGGAGCCTGGGCGGCAGCTACGAGAACGGACCGCTCTATGCCGGCTTCGGCATGACCTACGCGCGCCAGCCGGGCGAACTGTCGCCGGGTACGTTCTGGAAGGACACCAATTCGGCGGTAGGCGAATATGCGCTCGCCGCGCATTCGTTCCTCACGGTGGGCGGCGGCGCGTCGTACAAGATCGGCAAGGCCAAGATCAGCGCCGACGTCACGCATGTCGAGTACAAGCAGGGCTTCGAAGGGCAAGACGTCAATTTCATGAACTATGAAATCAACGGCATGTTTTACTTCACGCCGGCACTGTCGGCGGGTCTGGGCGTCACGTACACGGAAGGTTCCGTCGACGCGAACGACGCCGACCCGCGCTACATCCAGTACAACGCGGTGTTGAATTACTCGCTGTCCAAGCGCACGCAGCTTTACGCGTTCGCGACGCTGCAACGCGCGCTCGGCGATGCGCAGGTTGCGCAGGTCTCGCAGTTCATCTCGGCGTCGAGCAGCAACATGCAGTCGGCGGCGGGCATCGGTTTGCGTCATTCGTTCTAGCCGCACACCAGGATCTTTGCGGAGTTGGCTTTTCCGTTATTAATGTATACAGTGTACTGAATTGACCTCCGTCACGGTTGGCGGGCAATTCACCCCAAGAAGGAGTCGGACATGGCAGAACTGATGGACCGCGAAACTTTCCGCGCGGCACTTGAAGAAGCGATCAAGGGAAAGAGCGCGAACAAGGCGCCGTTCAGCATCGCGTGGGCGAGCGGCAAGCTGACGCGCGCGCATCTCGCGCGCTGGGCCGAGAACCACTACCACTACGTCGGGCCGTTCGCCGACTACCTCGGCTATCTGTACGCGCGCACGCCGGATCACATGACCGAGGCGAAAGACTTCCTGCTCGCGAACATGTACGAAGAGGAAATCGGCGGCGACCGTCACACGGACCTGCTGATCCGCTTCGCCGAAGCGTGCGGCACGACGCGTGAACGCGTGGTCGATCCCGACAACATGTCGCCGACCACGCGCGGTCTGCAAGGCTGGTGCTATTCGGTGGCGATGCGCGAAGACCCGGTAGTGGCGGTCGCGGCGCTGGTGGTCGGGCTGGAGTCGCAGGTGCCGTCCATTTACCGCAAGCAGACGCCGACGCTGCGCGATCTCTATAAGTTCACGGATGAGGAAGTCGAGTTCTTCGACCTGCACATCGTGTCCGACGAGATCCACGGCGAGCGCGGCTATCAGATCGTGCTCGAACACGCGAACACGCCGGAGCTGCAACAGCGTTGCCTGAAGATCTGCGAAGTGGGCGCGCAGATGCGTCTGCTGTACACCACGGCGCTCTATTACGACTACGTCGAAAAAGAGATCCCGCTGCCCGAACTGGGCCTCGCGGCCTAAAGCAAGCCGCGCCTTTCCAGGGCCGATGCGCGGCCGGCGCGCGTTCTTTTTATTCCGTCGCGCGTCGGCCCGTCACGGGCAAACCAGATCACTTTTGCAGGGCCGTTGCAGACATGACAAACGTACCGACGTTTCAGAACTACATCGACGGCGAATGGTGTGCGAGCCTCACCGGCGCCACCTTCGACAACCTCAACCCGGCCGATACGCGCGACGTGGTCGGCCGCTTTCAGGCTTCGTCGCAAGACGATGCGCACGCGGCTGTGCGCGCCGCAGCCGTAGCGTTCGGTGCGTGGAAGCGCCAGACGCCAGGCACGCGCGCGAAGATCCTGCTCGACGCCGCGGCGTATCTGGAGCAGAACGCCGCGCGTTTCGGCGAAGAACTGACGCGCGAGGAGGGCAAGCAGAAAGCGCTCGCGAAGGACGAGTTCATGCGCGCGGCGCAGACGCTGCGCTACTACGCGATCGAAGCGCAGTCGTATGGTGGCGAAACATTCCCGAGCGACGACGCCGCGTCGACGGTCTACACCGTGCGCGAGCCGCTCGGTGTGGTGACCGTGATTTCGCCGTGGAACTTCCCGGTGTCGATCCCCGCGCGCAAGATCGCGCCCGCGCTGATCTGTGGCAACACGGTGGTGTTCAAGCCCGCATCGGATGCGCCGTTGAGCGGCTTGCGCCTTGCCGAAGCGTTCGTCGAAGCGGGCATTCCAAAGGGCGTGCTCAATTTCGTCACGGGCAGCGCGAGCGCGGTCGGGCCCGTGCTGGTCGGCGCGCGTGAAGTGCGGGCCGTTTCGTTCACCGGTTCCACCTCGGCGGGCGAACAGATTCACCGCGCCGCGTCGCTCTCGACGCGCACACAGATGGAGTTGGGCGGCAAGAACCCGCTGATCGTGCTCGATGCGGGCGACATCGATCTCGCCGTCGATCTCACGATCAAAGGCGGCTTCTCGCTAACAGGCCAGGCATGCACCGGCACGAGCCGCGTGCTGGTGGCACGTGAGATTCGCGCAGCGTTCGTCGAGCGGCTGGCTGCAAAGACCGCCGCGTTGAAGGTCGGCAGCGGCATGCAGCCGGACATCGACATCGGCCCGCTTGCGACTGCGGGGCAATTGCGCACGGTGCTCGACTACATCGAAACCGGCAAGCGTGAAGGGACGCTCGTGTGCGGGGGCGAGCAACTGAGCGACGGCGATTTCGCGCACGGCTATTTCGTGACGCCGACGATCTTCACCGACGTGCCGCGCGATGCGCGCATCGCACGTGAAGAAATCTTCGGGCCGGTGATCGCGGTGATCGACGTAGACGATTACGACGACGCCATCGCGGTTGCGAACGACAGCGAATACGGCCTCGCCGCCGCGCTCGTCACACGCGACGCGAAGCTGATGCACCGCTTCGCCAACGACATCGAAGCGGGCACCGTAAAGATCAACCGCACGACGACGGGCAATCTCGTCAACGCGCCGTTCGGCGGACTCAAGCGTTCCAGCACCGCCACCTTCCGCGAATCGGGCCGCGACGGGCTCGAATTTTATCTGCAGACCAAGACCGTTTATCGCGGCATCTAACCGGCAAATTATTTGACCATGAAATCATTCTTCAAACTCGAACTGGCGGAAGCGCGCCTGATGGTCGCGGCGGCGGTCGCGCGTTCGCAGGCGATCGGCGTGTGCGAATCCATCTGCGTGTGCGACGAAGGTGGCTTTCCGCTCGCGCTCGATCGCATGGACGGCGGCCGCGTGACGGGTCCGCAGATCGCGTGGAACAAGGCCTTCACCGCGGCGGGCCACAAGCGCTCGACGCATCTGTTCACGACGCCGCCCAACGGTCCCGCGCTGCCGGGCAACGAAGCATTCGGCATTCAATGGAGCTTCGAGGGACGCTTCGCGGCGTTCGTCGGGGGCTTTCCGATCGTGGTCGATCAGCAAGTTGTCGGCGGCATCGGATTATCAGGCGGCAACGGCGAGCAGGACACCCAGGCGGGTCTCGCGGGTCTCGCCGCACTGCGCGACGCGTTGCGCGAGAGCGGGCACGAAGTGCTCGTGCAAGCCGACATCAAGCTGTGAGTGCGAGGGCCATCGTGAGCTATCGGATCACCTGGATCGAGGCGCAGCGCAGTTTCGACGCGACGAGCGACGAAACCGTGCTCGAAGCGGCGCAGCGCGCGGGCGTGACGCTGCCGTCCGAATGCGCGTTCGGCGGTTGCGGCACGTGTCGCGTGAAGCTGGTGGCGGGCAGCGTGAATTACGTGGAGCCGCCGCTCGCGCTGTCGCCCGAAGAAGCCGCCGAGGGCTATGCGCTGATGTGCCAGGCGCATGCGCTCGCGGACCTCGAAATCAGCACCGAACGCGTGCTTGCCGCGCCGGTGCCGCCGCAGCGGCATCGGACGACGGTGCGCAAGGTGGAGGCGCTGAGCGGCGACGTCACGCGTCTCGTGCTCGCGCTCGATCACGCGTCGCCGCTCACGTTCAGGCCCGGTCAGTATCTGAACGTGCTGCTCGGCGAAGCGGGGGCACGTAGCTTCTCGATGGCCTCGCGTCCGGATGATGGGCATATCGAATTGCACATCCGGCGTATCGACGGCGGCTACTTCACGCAGGACCTGCTGGCCGCAATGCGTGCCGGCGACACGCTTGACATCGATGCGCCGCTCGGCGGCTTCGGCTATCACGAGGAGGATTACCGGCCGATCGTGATGGTCGCGACGGGCACCGGCATCGCGCCGTTGCGCAGCATGCTCGCGACGCTGCTCGACAGCGGAGAGTCGCCGCCGATCGACCTCTACTGGGGCGCGCGCACGCAGCACGATCTGTATCTGCACGACGAACTCGCGCACTTGGCCGCAACGCACGAAGACTTCCGCTACGTGCCGGTGCTTTCACGCGCGCACGGCGACTGGTCCGGCGCACGTGGCTACGTGCAGCACGTGGTGCTCGCGGATCACCCCGATCTGTCCGGGCACTCGCTGTATCTGTGCGGATCGCCCGCAATGATCGCGGATGCGCGCAGCGCGTTCGTCGCTCATGGCGCGAGCGTGCGCTACCTGTATGCAGACAGCTTCACGTTCCAGCACCCGCAATGCGTTGACGCAACGGACTGAAACCGCAAAAAGGGCGCGCGAGCAAGGGTCGGATGCGGACTGCGCCCGATTCCGATGCATCACCGACAAAAACTCGCACGGTTTTTTTTGCCGCGAGTCGCAGCAAATAGTATTAACACAACACAACGCTCTATCGTCCCCGACCTCCTATCGAGCTGAGGCTTCCCATGCACTCAATCGCTGTTCTAACGCCAGCACACTTCTGTTATCTGGCTGGCGTTGTCGCGATCATCGCGACGATGATCTTCCGTGCAAATGTGGTCGTGCCCGCGATTCTCGCGACTTTCGCGGTGGCATTCGCGTGGTCCGGCAAGCTGCTGGTCGGCTTCCAGGCCATCTTCATGGGCAGCCTGACGGCCGCGCATGAGCTGTTCAATATCTTCCTCGTGATCGCGCTGATGACGGCGCTGCTCAACGGCCTGCGCGAACTCGGCGCGGACGTGCGCATGGTGCGGCCGTTCAAACGCATCATGTTCAACGGGCACGCGGCGTTTTTCATTCTCGCGCTGATTACGTATCTGATTTCGCTGTTTTTCTGGCCGACGCCTGCGGTGCCGCTCGTCGGTGCGATCCTGATTCCGGCTGCTGTCTATGCGGGCTTGCCGCCGCTCGGCGCCGCGGCCGCAATCGCAATCGCGGGGCAGGGGATGGCGCTGTCGTCGGACTATGTGATCAAGGTCGCGCCGGGCATCAGCGCGCGGGCCGCTGGCGCGGACATGCTCACGGTCGCGAATACCGCGTTCGGGTTGTCGTTGATCGTCGGCTTCGTTGCGCTCGGGATGACGTGGTTCTCCGTCGTGCGTGGTCGTGTGAAGGCGCCGTCGGCGGCGAATCTCAGCGTGTGGGAAACGCAGGGCCTGGTCACCGCCGACGGCGAACCGGAGCATCAAGGCAGCTTCGCGAAGGTCGAACTTGCGCGCGGCACGAGCGGCAATCTCGCGGCTGAACATGAAGGAGCTTCTTCGTCGCACATGGAAGGCGAGGGCGCGCTCGCGGCGATGTCGATTGCGCCGATGCCGCAAGGCGGCGCGGCATTGCAGATGACGCAGATGTCGCCGATCGCCGCCGACGTGCTGCTCGATCGCCGCGAACTGTGGTCGAAGGTATTCGCGCTCGCCACGCCGCTCGCGTTCCTCGCGGTGGTGGTCGTGATGATGCGGCCGGACATGATCGGCTCGGGCGCGATTCGCGGCGGCGACGCGGCCGCGCTGATCGGCGGGATGGCGGCCGTGCTGATGATGCTCGCGACGCTTTCGCACGGACGCAAAGGCTTTCTGGACCGCACGGCCGAGCACATCATCGACGGCTTCGTGTTCGCGTTCAAGGCGATGGGCGCGGTGCTGCCGATCGCGGGCTTCTTCTTCGTCGGCGATGCGAGCACGGCAGGACCGATCCTCGGCGCGGCGGCGGGCGCACATGTGCCGTCGTTCCTGTTCGAACTCGTGCAGGCGTGCAGCCAGGTTATTCCGCAGAACCCGCTGTTCGTGTCGTTCGGCGTTCTGCTGATGGGGATGATTACCGGCATCGACGGTTCGGGCTTCGCGGGTTTGCCGCTGACGGGTTCGCTCTCCGGTGCGCTTGCGCCGATGGTCCACCTGCCCGCTGCAACGCTCGCCGCGGTCGGCCAGATGGGCGCAGTGTGGACGGGCGGCGGCACGCTGGTCGCGTGGTCGTCGCTGATCGCGGTCACGGGCTTCGCGCGCGTGCCGGTGCTCGACGCGGTGCGGGCGCTGTTTCTGCCCGTCGTGTGCGGTCTCGTGATCGCCACGCTCGCGGCCGTGATGTTCGCTTGAGGAAGGCTGCCAATGTCATTCCTCGGGTTTTCGCAGGACTTCGCGGCGGGCTTCGCGCACTACGCGCCCGCCGTGTTGCAGATCGTTTTCATCAACCTTCTTCTTGGCGGCGACAACGCGATTGCGATCGCGCTCGCGTGCCGGTCGCTGCCGCCGCAGCAACGGCGCGCGGGTGTCTGGATCGGCACGAGCCTCGGCATCGTGCTGCGCTTCGCGATGGTCTACGCGATCGGCTATCTGCTCGCGATTCCATACATGCATGTGGTCGCGGGTCTGTTGCTCGCGTGGATCGGCATGCAGTTGCTGCGTGACGATGGCGCGTCCCACGCCGAATCCGACGAAGCGCCTGCTGCGAAGGCGCTCTGGCGCGTTGTCGCGCTGATCCTGTTCGCCGACTTCGCGATGAGCCTCGATAACGGGCTTGCGACAGCAGCGGTGGCTGAGACGTTGCCGGCCGAATCGCGTGTCGCGGTCGTGCTGGCGGGGCTTGCGGTGGGCGCGCCGGCTATCGCGTTGGGCAGTGCCGTGATGCTTCGCATGATCGAACGGTTTCCGCTGGTGATCTGGCTGGGTTCGGCGCTGCTTGGATGGATCGCCGCCGATATGCTGCTCGCCGATCCGCATGTGGCTCAAGTGTTGCGCGACGTCGCGGACGCAATTGGCGACGGTGCGGGCAACGAGTGGCTTGTCCGCGTGCTGGTGTGCGTTGCGATGGCCGCGCTCGTGCTGTTCGTGCCGTTCATGCAGCGGGTCGGATTGAGGCGCTGGCGAGCGGGGTGATGTTGCAGGAGACGCTGAAGATGCAACGAAGCTGATCAACATGGCACATGGCCCGGCTCACAAGCCGAGCCATTTCACGCAGACCTTAGCAGTTGCGCTCGACAAACCGCCGATACGCAAGCGCCGCGAGCGCAACATCCTGCAACCCGATCCCCACCGCCTTGTACACGATGATCTCGTCGTCACGCTGACGGGCGAGCGTATCGTCTTCGAGCACCTCACCCAACTCAACCACCTTCGACCAGTCCACCACGCCGGGCGCGGCCAGCACGAGATCGCCCGCTTCGTCGCGCGACTGATCGCGCAATTCCACGACGATTCGGCTCGCGCGGGACAAAGCAGTGTCGTTCACCTCGCGCGCGTGCGGCAGGCTGGAGCCGATCGCCGCGACGAGCGCGCCCGGCATCACTGCGTTGCCGTCGAAGAGCGGTGTGGTCGCGCGCGTTGCCGTGACGACCACGTCGGCGCCGTCGACGGCCCGCGCGGTGTCCATTGCGCTCGCCGTCACGCCGCGCGCGCGGTGTGCTTCGTTGAGCGCGTGCGCAAGCTCGGCGTCGCCTTCCACGCCGACGATCCGAAGCGTCTTCAACTCCGTGAACATCGCCAGCGCGTGCGCATGCGCGCGGCCTTGCACGCCCGTGCCGAAGATCGCGGCGGTGTGCGCGCCGCTGCGCGCGAGACGCCGCACCGCGAGCACGGTGGTCGCGGCGGTGCGCAGGCGGGTGATCGCGTTCGCGTCGAGCGTGGCGAGGCATTGGCCGTCGGATGCGCGGAACAGGATGATCGCGAAATTGAACTGGCCGCGAATTGTCGTGTAGACCTTTGCGCCGGCGACATCGGCGTCGGGCAGCACCGCGCCGAGTGTGGAGAGCTTGGTCCCGCCCGCTTCGGTTCGCACGCGCCGCTGGACGGCGGCGGCCCCGCGCGCGTGTTGGCGAAATGCGCTTTCCAGTGCGGGGATTGCGTGTCCGAAGTCGATCAGTTCGTCTATTTGCGCGTCGGTCAAGTGAATCATGGGTTGGTGTCCTTGGTTGAGTGGTCGTAACGTCGTATACGGTATACCTAAATTGAAATGACGACCAGCGAGGAGATTCGCTAGTGCCATGAACCAGAGCGTCTTGGCCCCGCCGTCTTTTCCACAAGGCTAATGTGTTTGATAACGGTATACAATGTTCCAAAACGCGGTACACTGATTCCATCGCTTTCGCACTCAAGCGAAGGGCCCCGTAATTCTCGTCGCAGGAGGATGCATGCCAGTCGTCGTGTTCCGCAGGAACGCAGAGGCGTATGAGGCAGAGGTGAAGGAAAACACCAATCTCGTCGTTCGCGCGGGCATCAAGCAGTTTCCGTTTCCGCATTTGCGCTACGAGTGCGGGATGGGCAAATGCGCGCGCTGCGCGTGCCGCGTGCTGGCGGGCGGCGAGTATTTGCCGCCGCCTAACTGGAAGGAGAAAAAGCAACTGGGCGCACGGCTCGACGAGGGCTACCGGCTCGCATGCCAGTTGTGGATCGAGCACGACATCGAACTCGAGCAGGACGACCTGCCCGTCGAGCCGTGAACGCCAACATGAATGCGGAGCGCGCGGGCGGGCGTCCGCAACGGGGACATCGCATGTACATCGTACTCACGAGCCGGCCGGGCCAATACCGCAGCGAGCCGACGCCGGGCATCACGCCTGTCGAAACGCATGACTACTTTTACGGCGCGCGGCATGTCGCCGAATTCGTCGTCGCGCAACTTGAGGGCGACTCGCGCGTGCGCATCGTCGAAGAAACGGGGCCGCAGACGGTCAACCTCGTGCCGACGAAATTCTTCGAGAAGTTCGCGACGCTGCGTGACGCTCTGCAATCAATCGAAGACCTGACCGGCCACGGCCACGAAGAGGCGCGCGTGAGCCGGCGCAATAACTGAGACTGAGGATTCTGGAATCGCAATGGTGCAGATCACTTTCCTGAGCAATGGCGGCAAGACCGTCGAAGCGCCCGCCAATAGCAACCTGTTGCGCGTGTCGCTGCGCGAGCAGGGCGGCATTCCGTTCAAATGCGGCGGCGGGCTGTGCGGCACCTGCAAGTGCAAGGTCGAAGCAGGCCGCGAACATACCGACGACGTCAAGCAGAAGGAGCGTCGTCACCTGAGCCCCGAGGAACTGGCGAGCGGCTACCGGATGGCTTGCCAGACTTTCGTCAATGGCAATGTGAGCGTGTCATGGTGAGCCGCGCGGACGACTCCGCGTTCGCGCCGTTCGGCCCGCTCGCTCCGGAGCAGCGTGAGCACATGCTCGCGCTGGGGCCGCGCTGGAATGACGATATCATCGCGAACCGCAAGGCGGTGATCGACTGCTACACGCCGCTCGTGATGGCCGCGCCGATGGACAAAAGGCGCGTCGAACGTGAGCTTGCGTATGGCGCGCATCCGCGTCAGGTGCTCGACGTGTTCGAGCCGCTCGACACACGTGCCGATACCCCGCGCGAAGCCGTGCTGTTCGTGCACGGCGGCGCATTCGTGCGCGGCAGCAAAAGCGTGAACGGCGCGATCTACGACAACGTGTGTCACTGGTTTGCGCGTCAGGGCTTCGTCGCGGTGAACGTCGAATACCGTCTCGCGGACGAAGCGCCGTGGCCGGGCGGCGCGCAGGACGTCGCCAGCGCGCTCGGCTGGCTGCGCGAACATGCTGCGCGCTGGCGCGTCGACCCCGCGCGCATCTTCGTGATCGGGCATTCGGCGGGCGGCGCGCACGCGGCGAGCTGCCTGTTCGATCCGACGCTCGCGGACGCTGTGAGACCGCGCGATGTGGCCGGTCTCGTGCTGATCAGCGCGCGTCTTTTTGCCGACGTCGATCCGCGCAATCCGAACGCGGGCCCGGTGCGCGCCTATTTCGGCGCGGACGAATCGCGCTACGCCGAGCGCTCGCCGCTCACACACGCGGCTCGCTGCGATGTACCGGTGATGATCGCGGTGGCCGAACACGAAAACCGCTTTCTCGACGACTACGGCGCCGCCTTCTTTATCGACCTGCTGCGCCATCGCGGCGTGCCGCCGCGTTTCGTGCAGATGCGCGGCCACAATCACACGTCGATCGTCGCGCATTTCAATTCCGGCGAGGAGTATCTGGGACGCGAAATTCTCGCGGTCATCGCGTCGGCGCCGCGTTGACCGCGCACGTTGCATGACGGCGCGCAGCACATTCGCGTTTCGTATCATGTCTACAGTCTACGAAAACCCTGGCGCTGCTAGAATTGCGCCAACAGTTGGAGCAACGGTCAGACGTGGAGAGTCAACATGGTGCGGGGAGCCATCAGCGCAAACGGGCGTGAGCCGATCATGCACAAGCAGCTTTCGGAGCTGGTGATCGCCCGCTTGCGCGAGTCGATCACAACGGGTGAGTACGCGCCCGGCGACAGGCTGGTCGAAGGCCGGATCGCGGAGGAGCTGGAAGTGTCGCGCGTGCCGGTGCGCGAAGCGCTGCGCGCGCTCGCGGCGGAGGGGCTCGTCGAGGTGCGCCCGCGGCATGGCGCGGTGGTCGCGTCGCTTGATCCTTCGGCGGCGCGCGAGATGGTGCAGATCCGCGCGACCCTCGAAGGACTCAACGCGCGCCTCGCCGCCGAGCATTGCACGCCGGAACTCGTCGCGCAGATCGAGGCGGTGCTGCAGGAGGGCAACGCGAAGGTGGCGGCCGGCGAGGCCGCGGGCCTGCTCGAACTGAACGCGCGCTTTCACGACCTGCTGTACGCGGCCGGCGCCAATTCGATGCTGTCGGACCTGATGCGCTCGCTGCGCGACCGTACGCGCATACTGTTCCTGAACGCGAACGACGAAGAGGTGCGCGTTACCTGGCACGAACACGCGGCGATCCTGCGCGCGGTGCAATCTGGCGATGCGGCGCTCGCGGCCTTGCTCGCCGAGCGCCATGTGACGCGCGCGGCGCAGCATTATCTCGAGCGTTTTGCGCGCTGACGGATTGCAGAATCCCGTGTATCCAATGGCATCATTTCTGTTGCTCGACCCGTCTGGCCGCGGCGTGTTGCTGCGCGCATCTGACATCGCAACTGCCGATCTGTCAAAGACAGAGATAGCGTTCCTGGGCGCACGTCAGACGGGACCGGTGAAGTCGACGCTGGCAACGAGGTGATGGGGTTCACACGAGGACCGTTTGCTGCAGGAGCGAAGTGCCTGATCGTGACCTCGTGGCTGGTCGACGACAGGAAACCATGCAGTTTTCGAATGCGTTCTTTCAACGCCTGGCGAGAACCAACGATATTGGAGACGTCTATTCAGTCGCCGCAGCCGAACTGCGAAGTCACTACCGCCATCCTTATTACTGGGGGCAGGATACGTGCTGATGTCGCGTAGCTAGTGCACTGAGAACCGTCGCCACCGGCCGGCGTCTCCGCGCAGTCTATCGCTAGGGCTGCTTGTCGGCGTGCCCGCTCAATTATCGTTTCGAGTGATCTTCGGTGACACGTTCTGGCCCTGCCGCCTTTCGACTTCGGACCGTAATTGATCAAGGCAGGGGCGGCCCGCCGGTCGCACCGGCCAATGACTTGTTCCCGACTGACAGTATCGAATGACCGTTACCATCCAGAAGCCAGCCCTTCTGGCTTCGACGGCCCCACCGGCAGCAATGAGTCGGGAGTGTGAGTTCGCTGATGCAGGAAGCTGCCGTCCGGCTGCTCGATGCCGCCACCGTCAGCAGTCCGCCACACTGCTGACGTAGAACCCAGGCCACCCCAATGTCCGCAAAGGCCGATTGGACTAAACCGCTCGCGCGGTAGGGGGCTGCGGCCCGACTCTGGCGGCGAATGGGAGGCCAGTGGCGCCGGTGGTTATGTTGGTGGTTGAGGCAATCCGCCTCGCCCTCCAGCAGGAGCCCCATCATGACCTCCTCCGATCCGCGCGTCAGCCCGATGCGCCGCCATATGCTTGAGGACTTGCGCATGCGCAAGTTCGCACCCAGGACCCAGGCCGCCTATCTGCGTGCCGTACGTCAGTTCGCCCGATACCTCGGGCGTTCACCCGATACCGCCACCGTCGAGAACCTCCGGGACTACCAGCTGCATCTGGTCGATCACGGCGTGTCTCCGATATCGCTGAACGCCGCGATCAGCGGGCTGAAGTTCTTCTTCGAAGTCACGCTCGGCAAGCCTGAGCTCATGGCGCGCATGCAGCCGGTACGCGTGCCCCGCACGCTCCCGGTTGTGCTCAGCCCCGAGGAGGTGCGGCGGCTCATCGCGGCAGCTGGAAACCTCAAGCATCAGACCGCGCTGTCGGTCGCCTATGGTGCCGGGCTGCGTGCGAGCGAAGTGGTGGCGCTGAAGGTCGGCGACATCGACAGCCAGCGCATGACCCTGCGCATCGAGCAGGGCAAGGGCCGCCGCGACCGCTACGCGATGCTTTCGCCGGTCCTGCTCGAACGTCTGCGCGTCTGGTGGCGCGTGGCCCGTGCCCAGGGCTGCATGCTCGATGGCGGGTGGCTCTTTCCGGGCCTTGATCCGATCGACCCGCTCAGCACGCGGCAACTGACCCGCGCCATCCATGCGGCCGCCGAGGCCGCAAACATCAACAAGCGCGTCTCCATGCATACGCTGAGGCATTCGTTTGCCACGCACCTGCTGGAACAGAAGGAAGATATCCGCGTGATCCAGGTGCTCCTTGGACACAGGCAGATCGAGACCACCACGCTCTATACCCAGGTCGCCACTGATCTCCTGCGCAAGGTGATCAGTCCACTGGACCGCCTGCCCGCCGGCTAGCCCGGCCGCACGCGGAGCCCTCCGTGCTGGAGGTCGCGGATATCTTCCGCGCCTGCGGGCCAGCGTGGCGCCGTACAGTAGCGCTGAGCCTGGGGCAGCTGAAGGTCATGTCGGCCATCGAACAGTGCCGCAGCGCGGCGCTGGGGGGACATGTGCTGCGCTGTTCCGGCTGCGCAAAGGTTGAGATCGCCTATAACTCGTGTCGTAATAGACATTGCACAAAGTGCCAGGCGAGCGCCGCACACCGGTGGCTCGAGGCACGTCAGGCCGACCTGCTGCCTGTGGAGTATTACCACGTCGTCTTCACGCTACCTGCCGCGATCAGTGCGATCGCCTGGTACAACAAGGCGGTGCTCTATGGGCTGCTGTTCGATATCGCCGCCGAGACGCTGCGTACCATCGCGGCAGACCCCAGGCACCTCGGCGCGCAGATCGGCACCACGCTCGTGCTGCACACGTGGGGCTCGGCGCTTACGCATCACCCGCACGTGCATGGCATCGTCCCCGGCGGCGGCCTGTCGCCCGACGGGCAGCGGTGGATCGCCTGCCAGCCCGGCTTCTTCCTGCCGGTGCGCGTCCTGTCACGCCTGTTCCGGCGCCGCTTCCTGGAGGCACTCGAAGCGGCGCACCGGCAGGGCCAACTGCAGTTCTTCGGCGAATATGCCAGCCTCACCGATCCGGCCGTCTTCACCGCATGGCTCGCGCCGCTGCGTGCCTGCGAATGGGTCGTCTATGCCAAGCGTCCCTTTGCGGGACCCGAAGCGGTACTCGCGTATCTCTCACGCTATACGCACCGGGTGGCGATTTCCAACCAGCGTCTGCTCGCCTTCGACGAGCGCGGCGTCACGTTCCGCTGGAAAGACTATCGCGCGAAGGGGCGCACCCGCTACAAGACCATGACCCTCGAGGCCGGCGAGTTCATGCGCCGCTTCATGCTGCATGTCCTGCCTGGCGGCTTCCATCGCATCCGTCACTACGGACTGCTTGCCAACCCGGTGCGCCGCGCCAGACTCGCGAAGGTGCGCGAACTGCTGCACGTTGCCACCGGCGTCGCCACGTCTCCGCGCGAAGCCGTCAGGGAAACACGGCCCGCCTTCATCTGCCGCCACTGCGGCGCGCCGATGATGGTCATCGATATCCTCGCGCGCACCGCACCGATCCGCGCGCCCCCCACGCGCCGGGGCCCGACATGAATACAACGGTTTCCGGACGTGCTACCCGACCGTCGGCTTCGCGGCAACGCGGCCCACGAGCGGACGTTTGCGCCTGTCGCTTCACGCAGTCGCTCCCACGTCCACTTCGCCCTTCCGACTGCGCCACTGCGCCGCTTCGTCAACGCGTCAGTCCCGATCCGCCACCCCGCCTGACTGCGCATCCCGCAACACTGCCTGGCATCCCAGCTCATCAATCGCCATAGCCTCAAAGCTTCCCACCGCATCGCGGCATCCCGCGGTTTCCTCCCTTCAGGTTTATTCAACGCCTGCCCACACGTCCCGTCGTGCACCTCCAGGCCTGTGGACACGGGCAGGCATCGAACAAACCTTAAGATCAATTGTCCTTGATCGGCGTTACCGAGCGTCTGCTCGACTTTGATACCCGCCTGCGCCTCAGCAGGAACCGGCAGGGTGGACCGCACCGCCGAGGCAGCGTACTTGACCGAACTAATCGCTATCGCCCGGGCACTGGCTGCAGGTTGCGTCCTCGCAGAACGCAGCGAGATCAACGCGAACGCCCTGCACACGAAAGATTCTCCGCACGGAGGTTCGTCGCTACCGCGTACCTACGCGGGCGGCGACGCCGACCGGTCACGCTGCGCTGCAATCCGCGAGTCGGATCGCATGACCTTGCGGCTCGTCAGGTCTCGACGTGTTTCAACGTCTCCGGTATCGGGCGTTGGTCGGGCAATTTCGGTCAATCATGTTTGAGCGCCGAAGCCCTGCGCAACTATCGGCTCTGTCGCGATAAGGATGGCAGGATGAGAAAGTACCGATATGATAAGGATGACTTAGATGACCAGCGAATAGAATTGCTCTGCAGCAGTCAACTGGATCCCAGCGGGTTTCATCTGCCCCTTCCTGATCATATGCATCACTTCGGTGCCCGACAGGATGATCCGGGCGCAACGAAAATCCTTGAAGCCCATCATCGGTTTGACAATCCGTTTGATGGAGCGATGGTCCTGTTCGACAACGTTGTTCAGGTATTTGACCTGGCGGATCTTGATGGGCATTTTTCCCGTTCGGCGTTGATGGCTTGCAGGCCGGCCAGACTGGCGCCGCTTTTATCCATTGTGATGGTCTCCGGCTCGCCGTTGTGCTCGATGGCTTTCTCGAAATAGCGACGGGCGGCAGCCTTGTCACGATTGGCTCGAAGCAGGAAATCCACCGTCTTTCCGACCCTGTCGACAGCGCGATAAAGGTATTTCCACTGGCCACGCACCTTGAGTGGAGTAAGAAACAGGGCGTAGTCGAACTATTTCCCTGTTTCTCCTCCCCGAACCGGACTTGCACCTCTCAGCGCATCCGGCTCTCCATTGAGGTGTCGCTCATAGCAAAGGCAACATCAGCGTAGCGCGACTCGATGGTGCGGCGTGTCTCATCGCGCAATATGTACGGATTTTCAATGGGGGTTCGCCAAGTGAATCGCCCCTTGCGGCTGGTGACGAGGCGCCGAAGCGCCACTTCACCGTACCGACCCCGACTATCCAGGCCTTGCAGCACCCATGTCGTGGCCCTCCCCGGTTCAGGGGCCCGGATATGATCGCGCATTAGCGACCGGAAGCCACGCCGGTACTTGTGCGCAAGCCAATATCCTAGCTTCCAGAAGACGGTTCGGTCCAACCTGCTAAACAGGGTCGCCGTGTAGTCGGTGTACTGGTAGAAGGTTGCCCATCCCATCAGTTGCCGATTCAGGCTTTCCACCATATCCATCCGGTTCATGCTGTAATTGCTTGACAGCTGTTTGACCAGCCGCTCGGCAAAGCCCCGATACTTCTCCCACGGAATTGTCGTCACCGGTCGCATGCTGCCGCGTGGTCCGCGCTTGCGAATGATTCGATGGCCGAGGAAGACGAAACCGTCATTCACATGCGTGATATGGGTCTTCTCCATATTCAGCGTGAGCTTCAGCTTGCCTTCCAGGAACTCCCGACACGCTTCGCGTATTGCTTCGGCGTGCGCGCGGGTTCCTTTTACGACCACCACAAAGTCATCCGCATAACGACAGTAGGATACTGCTGGTTTCCACTGTCGATTTTCCCGCACAGCAATGGGCCGCTGTTTGAGAACAGCGAAGTTCCACGCCCACCGGTCCTTGCGTACCTTCTTGTTCAGGAAGTTCGTTTCCATCCACGCATCAAACTCATGCAACATGATGTTGGACAGCAGAGGCGAGATAACTCCGCCTTGAGGAACACCTTCACTAGCAGCACGGAATAGACCATGATCAACGCAGCCCGCCTTGATGAACTTCCAGAGCAGGGCAAGAAAGCGCTGATCGGCGATGCGCTTGCGGATCCCCTTCAGTAGCAGGCGGTGATGAACGGTGTCGAAGTAGCTGGCGAGGTCGCCCTCGATGACCCAACGTCCCGCAGCACTCTGCTCATCTCCAGCCGTTAACTGAAGTCTCACCATGCGCACAGCGTGGTGTACGCTGCGGGCCGGTCTGAAGCCATGTGAAGCCGGGTGGAAATCACTCTCCCAGATCGGCTCCATCGCCATCAGCATGGCCCGTTGAACAATTCGATCCCGCAGACTCGGGATGCCGAGTGGCCTGAGCTTGCCGTTCGCTTTCGGGATGTACACGCGGCGCGCCGGTAGCGGACTATACGAGCCCGCCAACAGTTCGTCGCGTATCGTCGCCAGTTCATGCTGGAGATTCTCCTCCATCATGCGCTTGCTGACACCGTCCACACCCGGCGTGCGAGCTCCGCTGGAGGCCAGCGTAATGCGAGCCGCTTCGCTCAGCCAAATCCTGTCGGCAATCAGTCTCAGAAGTCGATCGAACTTGCGTTCTTTGTCCTCCGTCGACCATGTCGCCAGTTTGCTTTGCATTTCACTGATTATCAAAGGTCTTCACCTCACTATGGTCAGTTAATCAACCCAGCAAACCACTTCAACTGCCTCCCTTCGCCATGTAACCGGCTTTCCCGGCCTCGGACTACTACAGAGGCTCCGCCAGCCTGCATATCATCGGGGGCACACTCCCTTGTCATTTATGCAAGCCTTCCCCAGTTCACATGCTGGACTCAACGCATGGGCGAGGTTGCCTATCGCAGTCTTTATCCTTGCTTGCCGCAAGTCGTCGCAGACACCACGGTCTAGCTGCGCGCTCTCCGTGGTTCCAGTTGGCCGGCATACATCTCCAGCCAGCGTTCGCGGCATCAGTCCATACGTGTGACCGGCGCCGATCCGCGTCCTGCCTCTTAAGCGGTGTAGGCAGGGGTGACGATTCAACCCTCAGATGCGTTTCAATAGGTTCGTGTCCCTCAACCGTCCCATGCTCAGCCTAGAAGCTCATCTTGGCGTAACCGCTTCGCCGCAAGCTCCGTTTCCCACGGACTTCGTCACCTTGCTAGTGTCAGCAAGTCACCGCCGCTTCGGCTCACTTTCTCTCGCAGCAGAGAAAGGGCATGTCCCGGTACTGCGACTTCAACTCCACCGGGTCCTGCATTCCAAACATGCTCAAGCAACTTCACCCCCATGTGGGCGGGCTACGTTGGCTGGGCGTACCGTACGTCTCGTCCATGCGCCAGCTCTTGCCAACCGGGCGCTTTCGACGGCGAAACGCAGGCTCAGCGGATAAGCCACGTACCAACGCACGCACGTCAGCATCACATCAAGCGGGTAATGGAGGCGTTTGAGCACTCGGGCCACCGCCAGATTCAACGTCGTCATCAAGCTTTCCGTCATCTATATAGTTCCGCACATAGCGGACCGGCCTATTGCGACAAAACCTTATATCCGCCACCTGAGGCTACGCCGTGCGGCCAATGAGTTGATTCGGTATCCACACTTGGCGGTCACAGCGATTGCCTATGGACTCGGCTTCAAAAGCGCGTCTGATTTCACGCGCGCCTTCGGACGGGCCTACGGCATGGCGCCGCAGGATTTTCGGGCTTTGGCCGGCAAGGTGGTTCAGACACGGCGATAGGTGTCCGTGCGTGCCCGTCGGTTCAAGTTTCGAAGCGCTGCTCCTTGAACAGTATCAGCGCACAAAAGCTCACCGAACATGCTGGCATCACATACCAAGCTGCAGACATCGGATCGCCGGTCCATCTGATCAATCCCGTAACGATGAACTGAGCGGTACCGCCGAATAAGGCGACGTGCAAGGCATGCGAGACGGCCATGCCGCTGGCGCGCACCCGCGCAGGAAGCGCTTCAAGCACAAGCAGGGCGACGGCGCCGGCGCCGAGCGCCACCATTGTGCTAATGAGCGCGACGCCAAACAAGACAGGCAGCGCGCTGGTCGCACGGGTAATCATCAGAAAGACCGGATAGACCAGAGACGCCGTGCATCCGGAGGCAATAAGGGCCAGTGGCTTGCGGCGAGGCAGACGGTCGATGAGACGGCCGGACAGCGGCGGAATGACGACAAGCAGCAGCGCAGACAACGCGGAGGACAAATATCCGATGACGGCGGGCAGGTGCATCACGCGAGTCGCATAGCTCGGCATGTAGTAGACGATCGCGTAGACCGGTATGGTTTGCCCCATCATCATCAGCATCGCCAGCAGGATCGTCGTCCCATGTTCGCGACGCAGTTCTGCGAGCGGTGTGCGGGCATGTCTGGCGGTGTTGGTGGGAATCGCATCATCGCGAAGGCGGTAGCGGACGTAGAGAACAACTGGCGCAATCAGCAGACCGATCAGGAACGGGATCCGCCAGCCCCACGAAGCAAGAGCAGCCCGTGACATGGTGCTGGTGAGTAGCACGCCCAAGCTCGCGCCCAACAACGCGGCCGCCCCCTGGCTAACGAGTTGCCAGCTGACCAGATAGCCGCGACGCGACGCAGGCCCTGCCTCCATCACAAAGGTCGCGGCAACACCGATGTCGCCGCCGACGGCAAAACCCTGCAACGACCGACCGGCGATGACAGCGAGCGGCGCAATCACGCCTATGCTGGCAAACGACGGACAGAAGGCAAGCGCCGCCGTACCTAGAGCCATCATCCAGCTGGTCCTTGTCATCGCTGCGCGGCGGCCCACGCGGTCCGCGTAAGCGCCGATGATCATCGCGCCAACAGGTCGCATGAAAAAGCCGACGCCGAATGTGCCGACTGCCCACAGTAACGAAGTCATCGGATCTTTCGCTGGGAAGACATGGTCTCCGATCGTCACCGCGAAGAATCCGAAAACGGTGAAATCGAACATTTCGAGGCCAGTCACAAGCGATGCTGCGACAACAGCTCTGAAAAGCTCTGCGGGATTTTCTTGATTGCCGGGCGGTTGATCGCCTGTGGCGACGCGAAGCGTGAACATTCTGTTGTAGGGTCGTCTATAACGGCGTGCGTTTATCGTTGAAAACGCATTCGGACTGCGCGACGCGTTGCACGATACCACGTGCGCTCGTTCGCTGATCGATTGCGCACAAATCGATGAGCAAAAAACTGCTCCCGCGGTATGTGGCTCCGTCCTTCGTCTGGCAGGGAATGACAGGTCAGTGGCGCCGGCGGTCACGGCTACAACGTTCAGAATGCCATTGATGCCACGTCGCATCTAATCGGGCACACGAGGTCACGAATCTTGGCAATGATTGTAACCAGTTGACGAACATGACCGGGCAGGCGCGAGCCGCTATCGTGGGATACGATGGGGCAGGTATTGATCAAACACCGGCCGACCCCGCCGTACTTCCGGGCTCCGGCGCGGACAAACACGCCGACATTAAATCATAACGACCGCTGTCCCCCAGAGCGACGGAGATCCCGCCACGCCGATCACTTCGCTGATGAGCGTCATCTAGGTGCGCAAGCCGACGTCGTTGATGTGACGCGACTGACCTGTGTGCGAGCCGCCGTACAGCGCGACACCCGGGCGCACCCAGTCACGAGAGCCTGGGATGCCATAGGACGGCCGCTGAATTCGCGAGACTTCGTTGACCCGGTATCCCGTCAGTCACAGAAACGGAGCGATTCATCTGCCATGCCACGTCGCCATCGCCAGCATTCGCGATGTGGCTCGTCAAGGCGACTGACTGCGGCGGCATCAATCTCTGAACGATCGGACGTGGCAGGAGAGGCGTTGAGGACTTGTTCGAAAAAGGAAAGAATGCCCGCTGTTAAAGACCAATATTGTGGCCAATAGGCAGCGGTTTCACTATCATATCTATCTGCGCCCGTTTTTTTTGAATGTATTCTTGTTGATTTTCTAGGTTGAATTCTTGGCCGTTTGTCTGCCTCGCCAGCAGGCGAACACGCGAATTACGTGAGTGGCCCGAGTAGCCTGATTGAGCGCCGGCGCGCGGTCGCGGCGGATTACGAGGTCATGTTTACCCGAATGTTTTAACCGGTTCTGGGGATGAATCCAATCCTTCTTATGTCGTGTTCGGTCAAGAATGTGATCGCATCCGCCGGGCGGGTCCGCCGCCTGCTTTGAGCGACTAAACTGGCTTCGGTCTTTCGAGGGGCGCTTCTCTCGAGCGAACCCCACCCCTCGATCTTTCAGCCCGCCGCCCCCACGGGCGGCAGGTTCTTTTTCGTGGACTTCTTCACTGCGAGGCGGTATGGATGACGTTGAGAACAACTCGCGCGGAAAATCGCATGACACTCTCGGGGAAAACATACAACTGCCGAAAATAGATAATTTCATCAAAGACCGGCAGCACGGCGTCACCTACAACATCTGCGCCTATCGCAGACTTTCAGGTCAGGAGATGACGCGCGCGATGCAAGTCTTCATTCAGCAACAGGGTGAGCGTCAACCGAAGCCAGGATCAGTCGTCAAGATCTTTTCGCTGGTCGGGCTGGATGACCGATAGTGGTGGTGATGCATCAGACGCCAATTGACGGACGTCGGGCACGGCTGCGTTAACGCGCCGGACAGCACGCTGCGCCGTGACTTCGAAGCAGGTTTGGGCGGGAAGATACGCCGCGTCGTCGACGCAGTCTAATCCAACATATACAGCAGATCGGCGATGTTCGTGTTAGGCAATCGCTTCGCAACCATGTTCCAGAAGATCACGTCGTGCATCGCGCTGGCGTCTTCTGCCGTCTTCCACGCCCGCGCGCCGACGATCGAATCGGCCGTTTCGTGAGCTGCGGAAACAATTTTTTGAATGTCTTGTTTGTGCATGGACCCCGTTAACGGTCGTGCGCAAAGCTTTTTTAGCCCCTTGCCCAACCGTTTGCTAAATATTTTTATCCACCTCGCCTCCGCCTGCAACAATGCCTGTGCGGTGACCGAGTTGAACGGAGCGCGTTACATGATACCAGGGCTCTTCGTGCGCAAGGGAGGCAGGAAACCTTGGGCGGCCTCAAATCTGAAGTGCACACCGTCTCGTATAAGGTGTTGCGATCCACGAAAGAACTCAGTACCAGCAACCTCAACCGGAAGAGCGCCTCATCATTGCGAGCCTGCATCTGCAGGGTTCGGGTATCCGGGCCATGGCCCGGATACTCGGGCGCTCGCCGGCCACCGTTAGCCGTGAACTGACGCGAAACAGCTCTCCCGCAGGTTACGCATCGGTGCCGGCTGAAGCGCTTGGCGCCGCACGCCGCAGCGCGGGTCGCCGCCCCACAAAGCTTTGCCTCAGAGCGTCTGCTGGCGTATCGTTCTTACCCTGCTCGAGTGGAAATGGTCACCCCAGCAGATATCGGGCACACTCAGGCGTGTGGTGCGATGTGATGTCGCGTAAGGGATTGTTTCGTCTGGCGTTGTTGGCCAGAGAGGAAACCGGCTGTTCCGTCAGCCGTAACCTACCGGTGCATGCGGGATTGGTAACGATCCGGTGTGAAGCCACTGGGACAACGTAACCCGCTCATTGAGCGACGGCAATCTCGCGAGAGAATGTTGTTGTCTGCCAGCGCCGCGGCGGATGGGGTGCAAGGTTGGGCAGTATGGTTAGCGAATGCGAACTGCTGATAAACGTCGTGATGAGTAACAAGCCAAAGGCGCTGTCAGGCTTGAGCCAAAAGGCATACAGTCGGCTGTCCCTCTCATACGTCGGGACACACGGACTAACGACTGTCGGCGAAAAGGTGGAACCTAACCTGCTCTTGTCCTTTATGCGGAACACAGTAAGCCCGATTGTCCGCCAGCGTCGCAGTCCATCGCGGTGTTCGGCAGGCAACCCGTAAGGGAAGCTGTTGGTCGAGCGGGTAAGAGAACGCGGAGAAAGCGAACGGCGGCCTGTAATGGGTCGCATAGGGGTTCGAGCTTTGCCCCGACCTGAAAGGGTGCAGACTTCCGCGTGGTGCAGTTGTCGCAGACCAGCGTTTTAGATTCAACGAGGGGCAGCTTGTGAGTGACCGGTGGGGCTACGGTTCAGCGCCTCTCGCCGCACCAATGGGGCGAATCAACGACGTGACGTTTGCGAAGGTCGTATGAAGGCTGGTATGACCGGCGTCAGTATGACGTTTAATGCTGTGCTCGAGCTGTATGCTGGGAAACTCGCACGTACAGTTCCTCGGGGGCCGCGTTTCCGAGAGGAGACGTGGCTACCCAATTATCCGACTGACCCGACCCAGCAGATTTCGCACGAAACCATCTACACGGCCATTTACGCCCAGCCGCGCGGCGAACTGCGCCGACAACTCATGGCCTGCCTGCGCCATGGTCACGGCACGCGCAAGCCGCGTACGCGGGGCAAAGACGGGCGCCGAAATTACGGGCGACATTGACGGTTCACAAGGATTCGATCACGGTTGCCTATGCGCTGGGCACAGGCGAGGTCGAACTGCTCGGCAAGATTGGCACGACGAAGACGGATACTGATCGGCTGTGTACGCGCCTGCAACCGAAGGCGCGGCACATCCGCATCGTCTACGAGGCGGGCCCGTGCGGCTATGGACTTTACCGTCAGCTAGTGCAGAAGGGATTCGACTGCTTGGTGTGCGCGCCGTCGCTGATTCCGAAAAAGCCGGGCGAGCGCGTCAAGACTGACCGGCGTGAGGCGATCAAGCTGGTGCGGTCGCTGCGCGCCGGCGACCTGTCAGCGGTGTACCTGCCAAGCGTGGAAGACGAAGCATTCCGTGATCTGGCTCGCGCGTGGGTAAGCGGCAAGGACGATCTTAAGTGTGCGCGGCAACAGCTGAAGGCCTTTCTGCTCCTGCATGGCGTGCGCTATGCCGGCCGCGCCGACTGGGGACCTGCGGATCGTCGCTGGCTCAGCGCCTACGCTTTCGACAGCGTCTGGCAGCAACTTGCGTTCGAGGAGTATCGGCGCACGATCGAGGATCGCCTGGCGCAATGCGACCGGCTGGAGGCCGCGTTGCGCAAGGCCGTCCTCCACTGGTGATTTTATCCTGCCGTGCTGGGCCTGCAGACGATGCGCGGCGTGCGGTTCACCACGGCAGTGGGCATGCTCGCCGAGCTCGGGGATCTGTCACGCTTAGCCCACCCGCGCCAGGTGATGGCCTGGCTGGGGGTGACGCCATCCGAACACTCGTCAGCGACAAGCGCCGTCAGGGCAGCATCTCACCGAGAATGGCAACAGCTATGCAAGAAAGTTGCTGTTGGAAGCGGCCTGGCGCTACCAGCATCCGGCCCGCGTGAGTCCCGAAATCCAGCGCCGCCACGAAGGCATCCCCAAGCGCATCGTTGACCGCGCCTGGGACGCGCAGATGCGCCTGTGCCGGCGCTACCGGAAGCTCCTCGCGCGCGGCAAGCAGAAGAATATTGCGGTGGTCGCGGTCCCTCGCGAACTCGCCGGTTTCATCTGGGACATCAGCCAGCTCGCCATGTCGCTCTCCGTACGGCCCGGGGTGTGCATGGCGTGACCCAACCCTTAAGCAACACGTAGATGAACCTCACCACCCGAGCAAGAGTTTCCTGAAAGCGGCGTAGCCCGGCGCCCGAGCAACCCGCGAGACGGTTAGGCAACGGATTTGATTCGACTTGCGGCACTAGATAGCGGCAGGCTCGCTGGGCGGACTTCTGTAATGCGGTACCCAACCCGCGGATATCAGATGATCCACCGTCGAGATTTACTGCTACGTCGCCCTCAGGAAATTCAGATGCAGCTCAAAACCGAAAACCGATCCCCTCTTGACAAGCGGAGTCATATCAACCGTTGGAACGGCACAATACGATCGTGCCACCCTCATCCATCGCAGCGGTCGTCAGCACGGCGTCGAAATCGGGCCGACTCTGTCCAGGCCCGCTCGCGAGCGGGCCTGGACAGCGCATCACTGCGCCAGCGTTGCAGCGTCCCCACTTCCCCGCCAACCTCACGTGCAAAGTTTCTAGCGCCGCGCGCTCCGGTGGCGGCGATCGCGCAACCGCTCTGTCCTTGAATCCTTGTCCGTACTTTGCCAATTCGTTCTCTCATCATCGCCCCCGGTTCATCGATTTCTATGGGCGCGACAAGTATTCTGACGCGGGGAAGGGCAACACCTCGCTTAGAAGCTCTTTGACCCTTAAGTTTCGAGCACTGAAGCGTGTATGGGCCAGCCCTCGCATATAAATGAATAATTATTCCCCGCTATACATTCCATCTCATTTTGGTCGCGATTCTCATTTCCAAATATTATGGGATTCGCGGGCGCTATAATCAGAAGTCCAGCACCGCTATTCGCCGGCCCCCACTCAGTGCCCTAACGGCCAATGTGATGGCTAATTCGGCCATGTAATACTGACAAAAGAGTCAGACCTATAGCATGGACGAATAAGAAAAAATCAGAGTCTTGGGAACAAGACTTTGCAGACCACACATTTCTGGGGAAAAGTAAATGGACTTGGTAGATACTCTACCGCGTGGCTCGCGGCAGAGTGCCGTGCCGATGCAAACGACCGCGCTGACTCGCGTCGACATCGCACTGTTCAATGGGTTTGCACTGCCTACGGTCGCAGCAATCATCGAGATCTTCCAGAAGGCAAATTCGCTCACCGCCGCGCAGCGATCGGGTCGCGCCCGCTACGGCGTCTCGCTGCTTTCCGCCGCGGGCGGGCGCATCGCCAGTTCGTCATCGGTATTTGTCTGGACCGACGACGTCCAGTCGCACCGAGGCACGAACGAGACGCACCTGTTGTTCATTGCCGGCGGCGAGGGCGTACAGCAAGCATGCCGCGACGAGCGATTGAGCAACTGGCTGCGCCGCCGGCATCCGGTCAGCGAGATCGTGCATCCAATCGCGGAGGGCCAACTGCTGCTGCAAGCTGCCGGGTTGCCCAGTCGCTACTGCCCGCTTTTCTATGGCGGTAGCGAAGTGCAAGGCCTGCCTCCGGCGAGGTCGCTGGCAGAATCGCCTGGTGCCGTATCCACGGCGTTACGCATTGTCGAAGAGGATCTCGGCGCCGATCTGGCACAGCAGGTCGCCGAATCGATCGCCCCGCAACCCACGATACCTTTCCGCTCGGCAGCCACGTTTGGCCTGGCGTCACAGGCCAGTGGCAAGATCTTGGCGTCGGCACGCTGGTTGGACGCGAACGTCGATCGTCCGATCTCAATCGACGATGCGGCGCAAGTCGCGGCGATGAGCGAGCGCAACTTCCTGCGCCGGTTCAAAAGCGAGATCGGCATGACGCCATCCGATTATCTGCTTCGCGCACGTTTGAACATGAGTTGCCGGATGCTCGTCGAATCGAGCCTGCCAGTCGACAAGGTCGCGCGCCGCTGCGGTATAGGAAGCGGCGGGCAGTTGTCGAAGCTGTTCAGAAAATATCTGGCGACGACGCCGACGGACTATCGGACGCGCAACCAGGTGGCACCGTAGAAGGCTTTCGGCAAAGGTGCCTGATCAGCGGCAGAAGCTGGATCCGGGGAGCACGGCCGCCATACCTGGCAGCGACATCGAACAGGCGGCGCCGGACGTGCTCAACATCGATGCGGGTGGCGGCGAAGCCGCGCCAATTCCCGGCACCATAAGGCAGGAGCGCAGCGCTGCGCGCTTTATCCATTCCAGGCTGACTCATCAACGCACGAGCCTGCATCGACGTCGCGCTGCCGAGCGCACCTACGCCGCCCGCAACGGCCAGCTGACTGGACAGCATCATCCGTGAAGGCGTGATCTGCGCTGTCGGCGACAGTGGGTCGACGGTCGACATGAGCTCACGCAAACGCCGGTCCGGATCGCTCGGCGCAATGAGCGCCATGTACGGATCGTTCGATTCCCGCCGACAATGCTTTCGTTGCGTCGTTTGCAGAAGCGACGACGTCAATGCCGATCGCCGTGGAACGAAGGCAAACTGTCTCCGTCCTACCAGGAAATGCGTCAACGGATCGTTGAAGTCCATCGGATCGCAAAAATGTCTATATTTTCCAATCGTTAGCACCGAAGGGAATGTGTCACTAACGACAGGCTTTGCGATGCCTCCGTGGGCCGAGTGGTGTCCGTGTGCCCGCACATATGGCGATCGATCAACCGAGACGGGAGACGCAAAGCCTGCGGGCGTCACGCTCACTCAAGGCAACACTCAACATAGCGGCGTGTGAAAGCGCTGCGATGCGTTGGTTTCATTGGTACAGCGTTGCTCGGGGTCCATGTCCCACCATGACTCGCGCGGCAATATCCACAAAGAAAACGCGCCTCCGGCAGTTGAGCCTTCACGAGATAAGCTGCCTCGCGACCGCAGCGCCGACATGCTGATGCCAGCGTGAAATGATAGGCGGGACACAGACGCAAGCTCTCCAGTTGATGCACACCGCTGTGATAGCCATGTGCGAGATAGCAGTGACAGTAGCGAAACGTATCGCTATAACGTCGCCGGTTTTGTTGCAATAGGCCGGTCCCCTATGATGTACGGAATAATATAGACGACGGAAAAGCCATCAACGCCGAACGGGAAATGCCCATCAAGATCCGCCAGGTCAAATACCTGAACAACGTTGTCGAACAGGACCATCGCTCCATCAAACGGATTGTCAAAGCGATGATGGGCTTCAAGGATTTTCGTTGCGCCCGGATCATCCTGTCGGGCACCGAAGTGATGCATACGATCAGGACGGGGCAGATGAAACCCGCTGGGATCCAGTTGACTGCTGCAGAGCAATTCTATTCGCTGGTCATCTAAGTCATCCTTATCATATCGGTACTTTCTCATCCTGCCATCCTTATCGCGACAAAGCCCGTTTTACCGAGCGTCTGCTCGACTGATACCCGCCTGCGCCTCAGCAGGAACCGGCAGGGTGGAACGCACCACCTAGGCAGCGTATTTGACCGAAGTATTCGTTATCGCGCAGGCACGGACTGCCGGTTGCGTCCTCGCAGAGCGCAGCGAGACCAACGCGAACGCCCTGGACACGAAAGATTCTCCGCACGGAGGTTCGTCGCTAACGCTTACCTACGCGGGCGGCGATGCCGACCGGTCACGCTACGCTGCAATCTGCGAGTCGGATCGCAGACCTTGCGGTTCGTCAAGTCTCGACGTGTTTTAACGTCCCCGGTATCGGGCGGGTCGGGCAATTGCGGTCAATCATGTTTGAGTGCCGAAACCCTGCGCAACTATCGATTGGCCTCTTCAGTGCGCGTCGATGAACGTTATGACGTCGGCCAGAACCGGCGAGACCGTATTCTGCGCCGCCGAAAACGACTCGACGATCGTATCGTGACCGTAACCCTGATATTTTTTCAGTTCGACGACGTCGTGATGCGCGCGCAGCGCGCCTGCGAAGCGATCACTGTTATGGGGATCGACATCGGTATCCGCCGTGCCGGTGGCGAGCAGCATCGGCGGCTCGTTTCCGGTGACGAATGCGATCGGCAGCGCGCGCTGGCGTAAGGCTGCCGGAAAGATCTCGTCCATGTGAGGGTCGCTCGTCGGGATCGCGGCGTACGGACCCGCGAGTCCGATCATCCCGGACAGCGATGAATTCGACATGCCCTGCGCGGCCAGATAGCGCGGATCGGTCGCAAGCATCGCGGCGATATGCGCGCCGGAGGAATGTCCCATCACGAAAATGCGTCCGGAATCGCCCCCAAACTCGCGCACGTGGTCGTGCGTCCAGCGCACGGCGGCAGCAGGATCGTCGAGAAAGTGGGGGAAGACGGTCTCCGGATAGCTGCGGTAGTCCGCTGCGATCGTAACGATGCCTCGCGCGGCAAGCGCTTGCGCCACTCCGCGTGAATCCGAGCGGTCGCCACTCTGCCAGGCTCCGCCGTAGAAATAGACGACCACGGGGTGGTGGATGCGGCTGCCGGGCTCGGGCATATATACGTCGAGCCGCTGGCGGGGTGCATTGCCATAGGCGATACCGCCCGGCTCGTCATGTTTGCGCGCCCGACACGCGATCACGCCGGCCGCGCATGCGGTCAGTGACAGTGAAATGAAGCTTCGTCGCGCCATTACATGCATGTTGCAATCTGCGGTCGTTATCGAAAATCAAGGCTGCGGCGCGCTCGTCGCAGCGACAGTCCTGCGGTTGCGGATCAACGCGGCATAGGTCTTCGCGCGTGCCCGTGAGTGACGCATCGTCGAGCGGATGGAGCACGGCGTACGATCTGACCTCAGGACCCGCGCCTGAGCGACGCCAATCGGCAAACGACGCGCCCTGTTCATTATTATCGCGCCAGGCACGTAAGACACGCGATTCGACAGGTGAGGGCAAGCCGTGGGCCGACCCGATCAGGACGCGGTCGATCTGCTTACCCGTTATTGAACAACACCTGCAACTTGCAGTACGTGCGGAAGACATCGTTCGCAACAGTGAGGTCCAGTGGACCAATAGGTCAAGGGCGGCCTCTCTTTATCCGGAATCGAACGCGCGCGTCTGTGGAGAAATCCACGGGCCTGACAACCGATTGCCTCCAGAAGGCGCTTGCTCTCCCGTAAAGGCTCACTTTGCGGTCCAACTTGAATGAACGGAATGCAACTAGTCAGTATGACTCCGCGAGGTAGAGGCTGGCCCGCCGGGAGGACTCAAACGCGGGTTAGTATTTCTGCCAGAGCCGCACGGTGTGGGCAGGGCCACACCCGGCGATATCCATCACGGAGGCCAGCGTGGAAAACGATAGCACACTGTACGTAGGGCTCGACGTTCACAAGGATTCGATCACGGTTGCCTATGCGCTGGGCACAGGCGAGGTCGAACTGCTCGGCAAGATTGGCACGACGAAGACGGATATTGATCGCCTCTGTAAGCGCCTGCAATCGAAGGCGCGGTACATCCGTATCGTCTACGAGGCGGGCCCGTGCGGCTATGGACTTTACCGT
This sequence comes from Paraburkholderia sp. BL6669N2, assembly GCF_003387275.1. Taxonomy (NCBI): domain Bacteria; kingdom Pseudomonadati; phylum Pseudomonadota; class Betaproteobacteria; order Burkholderiales; family Burkholderiaceae; genus Paraburkholderia; species Paraburkholderia sp. BL6669N2. Next base: position 199,594 of record NZ_QUNA01000003.1, read on the forward strand.
CAGCTCCTGGCGAAGGGAATCGACTGCATGGTGTGCGCGCCGTCTCTGATTCCGAAAAAGCCGGGCGATCGGGTCAAGACTGACCGGCGTGATGCGATCAAGCTGGTGCGGTCGCTGCGCGCCGGCGACCTGTCAGCGGTGTACGTGCCAAGCGTGGAAGACGAAGCATTCCGCGATCTGGCTCGTGCGTGGGTCAGCGCCAAGGACGATCTGAAGCGTGCCCGGCAACGGCTGAAGGCCTTTCTGCTCCTGCATGGCGTGCGCTATGCCGGCCGCGCCAACTGGGGAGCTGCGCATCGGCGCTGGCTGAGCGCCTATGCTTTCGACAGCGTCTGGCAGCAACTGGCGTTCGAGGAGTATCGGCGCACGATCGAGGATCGCCTGGCGCAATGCGACCGACTGGAGGCCGCGTTGCGCGAGGCCGTCGTCAACTGGCGATTCTATCCTGCCGTGCTGGGCCTGCAGACGATGCGCGGCGTGCAGTTCACCACGGCAGTGGGCATGCTCGCCGAGCTCGGGGATCTGTCACGCTTTGCCCACCCGCGGCAGCTGATGGCCTGGCTGGGGGTGACGCCGTCCGAACACTCGTCGGGCGACAAGCGCCGTCAGGGCAGCATCACCAAGAACGGCAACAGCTATGCAAGAAAGCTGCTGGTGGAAGCGGCCTGGAGCTACCAGCACCCGGCCCGCGTGAGTCCCGAAATCCAGCGCCGCCACGAAGGCATCCCCAAGTCCATCGTTGACCGCGCCTGGGACGCGCAGATGCGCCTGTGCCGGCGCTACCGGAAGCTCGTCGCGCGCGGCAAGCAGAAGAATATTGCGGTGGTCGCGGTCGCTCGCGAACTCGCCGGTTTCATCTGGGACATCAGCCAGCTCGCCATGTCGCTCTCCGTACGGCCCGAGGTACACATGGCGTGACCTAACCCTTAAGCAACACGTAAATCAACCTCACCACCCGAGCAAGAGTTTTCTGAAGGCGGCGTAGCCCGGCACCCGAGCAACCCGCGAGACGGTTAGGCAACGGATTTGATTCGACTTGCGGCACTAGATAGCGGCAGGCTCGCTGGGCGGACTTCTGTAATGCGGTAACCAACCCGCGGATATCAGATCCTATGAAGCGCGTTCCTCGCCACGCTGAGGTCTAAAATTGGCGTGCCGAGGTTTGCTCAAAGGAGAACGTCATGTGTTCCGATCAGACGTACACGAGTGGTGACGGAATGGTTTTGGCAGTGTCGCTGGAACTGGCTGCGGCCAAGTGGAAAGTTGCGTTGCACGACGGCCGGCGCGAGAAACCCGCCGTGCACACCGTTGCACAGCCGCAGGCTGCGGCGCGTCTGCAGGCGGTGCTGGACCTGATCGAGGCACATAAGGAAAGGGGGTCGTTGCCGACAGATGTACGGATTGCCGTGAGCTATGAGGCTGGACAGGACGCATTCTGGATCTGGCGCGCGTTACGGGCGCGACACCTCGACTGCTACGTTATTGATCCGGCCAGCATTCCGGTCGAACGCCACCAGCGGCGGGCCAAGACTGATCGGCTCGATGTCATCAAGCTCGTCATCAACCTGCGCGCGTGGCTGCGCGGCGAGCGTGATCGCATGCATGTGATTCGCGTACCGTCAGCGGAGGACGAAGCATCGCGCCATCTGATGCGAGAGCGCGGACAACTACAGAAGGAAATCCTGCAGCACCAGGATCGCATGCGCAAGCTGCTGGCCACCCTCGGCTGCTGGGATCCGGTCGATCACCGGGCTTTCGCGGACCGGCTCGAGCGCGACGAAGTGCGATGCCACGACGGTGCACCGTTACCGCGCGAGCTGTATGAGCGGTTACGGCGTGAGTGCGACCGGCTGGCCCTCGTCGAACAGCAACTTGCGGTGCTGGAAAGCACGCGAAAGACGAACGTGCCAGCAGTCGCGCGCCAGCGTTGCGATGCGCTGGCGCGCCTCAAGGGTATCGGCGAAGTGGGCGCCTCGCGTCTTGCGCTCGAGCTCTTCTGGCGGGACTTCAACAATCGCCGCGAAGTCGGCTCGTGCGTCGGGCTGGTGCCTCAGCCCTACGACAGCGGCGAAAGCCAGGTCGATCAAGGGATCAGCAAACAGGCAAACCGGCGGGTGCGCGCGCTGCTGATCGAGATTGCATGGACCTGGCTGCGCTACCAGCCCGGCAGCGCACTAACAAAATGGTTTGACCAACGCACGCTGGGTACAGGGCCGAACCGACGCGCACGACGTATCGCTATCGTCGCGGTGGCGAGACGTCTTGCCATTGCGCTGTGGCGCTATCTCAAAGACGGAGTCATTCCCGAAGGCGCTCACCTTAAGCGTGCTTAATTCCTCGAAGGTTTCGCAGAAAGGAGGTTAAGGATTGGCTAGGCAGTTACGTAGCAAACACGGTTGGAGTGAACATGCCCGTGATCACGCTGGGTTGCTGAAGCAACCGAATATTTTCAGATGGGGCATGCTCCCGGAAAAGGGTTCCGGCGTAACGCGCATGCAGGATAAGGCTGGCGACACGCCAGCGGATAGAAGGTGGTGAGATGCTGGTTCTTCTCACGAGCGCCACGGCGACTTCCGGCCAGATCGATCGGAGACACTTTATGAAAATTTGGGAAAAAGCGATCTTGACAGAACCCTCGCTCATAGAAGCATGATCCACCGTCGAGATTTACTGCTACGTCGCCCTCAGGAAATTCAGATGGCAGATCAAAACCCAAAACCGATCCCCTCTTGACAAGCGGAGTCATATCAACCGTCTGTCGCCGTGGCGTGCCCGCCACACCGCAGACACGGTCTTCCATGAGGCTCGCACTGGGCTACACGGCAGGTCGCCTGTGCGATCACGTGGGAGGCGCTCGAAGCTCAATTCTGGTTCCCGCCGGTGCTGACCAGGTCCCCATGCTCGAGGCTTTTGCTGACGGACGGCGCCGTTTTATCGCGGTCGCCGAAGGAAAAGTCCGTTCGCGTTCGGGCCAAGTGGTCAGACTCACGGCCAACGATTTCCCGATCAAACCTTGCGTTGCCGCCGGGCGGGGGAGGGAATAGTGGCGCCGGTCGACCTCTCGCCGTCACCGTCCGGGTCGCGTCGAGCGTTACCAGTCAATCCGGTGTTTCTCATCGGTCTCGCGATGCTGGAGATGGTCGCGGAGGTGCAGATACTGACTGGTTGTCGTCAGTGACGCATGCCCGAGATTACCGCGCACGAGTCGCAGATCGAGGGGCTGATCCGCCATACGTGACCCGGCACTATGACGTAGCCAGTGTGCCGATGCCTGCTCAAGGTGGTCAGCGCGCTGCGCATGGTCGTCGCCACGCGAACGCAACGAGTCTGCGGCGGCGCTGAAGACGTCCTTCACGATCTGGTGCAACGCGGCGCGCGTGAGTGGTTTGAGTGACTGGCCGACCGGCAGCACGAGCGGGGTGTCTAGTATAAGCCGGAACGACGTTGGCAAACGCTCCTGCAACATCCTCAACGCTTGACGCAAATCGACTCGCGAAATTCAGTCTTGAATCGGGCGATATAGACAGAGTGCTTTTCGCGTAAGGTCGAGATTTGCTGCGCGTTGAATCCCATGAAAGAGAACATTCCGTGGTGGCGCGCGATAAAGGCACATCGATTGAAATTCAGCCGGTCGCGAAGCAGCGCAGCCAGCTCTCTCCGGTTGCCGACGATGCGTTGGCGCATTTGGTCCAGTTCGCTCGACCATGACAACTTCCTCGCAAAGCCCCAGGCTGCAAACGTGCTCCACTAGACGGTATTTCGGCGGCTCATTGCGAGAAATGCCGCATGCGAATCAAACGGCAGGACTGCCCAGCGAATCGCGCTTGGTCGCTGCCCACTTCGTCGCGACTTTGTGGGTGTGATCGGCAAGTCGCGCCGGGTGCGCTGCGGGCCGAGGTCGAAGGCGAAAGCCATTGCGAGTATGGCCGCAAGGCGAGCGCCCGCACTCGCTGTCTCGCACCGAAGTCATCGGGGCGGCTGTTGAACATGTCGCGAGTTATCCAGCTATAATTCGTCCGTTCACCCAACGCTCCTTGTAACCTCGAATCTGTGTCTTCCAGACGAAACAAAACCCGCAGTGCCCGCGGCCATAGACCGTTGACCAAGGCGCTTTTGTTGCCAATGGATCGCGCTTCGGCGAGCGAGCAGTCGCTTGCCATTCATCTTGCTCTCGTTGCGTGTCGGAGCGGTCACGGAAATGGACACCTGATCAATGAATTGATGCGCGCGGTGTATCTGAGCTGGTTCCTGCAGCGTGCTGGATTTGGAAGTCGCCCCGTGGAGCAGTTCAGGATCGCCGAGTACGCCGTTGAAGCGACTTTGGCGCGCGCTCACGAGTGTGGCGAGTGGCGTTTGCCGGGCGACACGATTGATGACTTCGAAGCGCTTGTTGCCCTTTATGATTCGCAACTGGCCGGTGTACCGCTGCACGAGGTACTTGCGGCAGAGCGGAAGCTGAGAGCATTCCTCGCGGGGAACGCCAGTTCGCCAATCTCCATGAAAGCCTGATCTGACATAGACGCCGGGGGTCGTTGGGCATTTTTCAAGGCGGCCTGTGGCTCAATGCGACCGCCGGGCTGCGCTCCCTGACTCCGACTTCAATGGTTAAGCTCCCTGGAATCGCTTTCTGGGAGGAAACTGCGCTTCCCAGTTCACCCTATGCTAGTTCACGATTTCACGATGATGTCTGTCCTTGTCCATATACAGGGTCCCTCTCAATTATGGGAGACTTTCCTGCGGCCCTGACCGGTTTTACCGGTAAGCCGGAATATGGTTACATCAGCCTCCAGCGCCCAGTGCGTTTCGACGACTCAGGTGACATTGCACTGCCTGCCAGGTGGTTGGCGCCTTACATTCCACGCCAAACCGCACGCCGATTGCGCAGGCTGTGAGCCGCACATTACCTGGCCAGACGAAAATGTCGAGCTGCCGCAGCCCGTCGTTTTTTGAACCCACTGCGACCGCATTTTTCATTTGCGCCGCAGCCGGCGAATTGCTGTTCAAAGTGCCGAAATCCTCCAAATGGCGACGCACCCGGCAAATGAGAGGGTCGTGCCTCGCAGTCGACTATCTTTCTTCTGTTTTGAGCAGCGGGTTCGGGCAGAAAAGAGCCCGTGCGTTGCCAGGCTGACTCCATATCAGGAGGGGACACGGAAGAGGTGGAATTCAAGTTTTAAAGCCATGCCCGGCAGCGTAATTAATTGCGGCGAGCTTTATACGCTGTAGCTGTCGTTGTTTGTCGCGCCGATCAATGCAAACTGCCCGAAGCCGTCGTCATCGGTTAGCGAAACGCCTGACGCACGTCTGCGGTCAAACGCGGCGGAGAAAGTATCTTCAGCGCTACGCAACTGTGCGAAGGCGGCGACATCGCCGCACGCACCGGCCAGCAGCCCGCTCAGGATCATCGCTTGGCATAGTCTCGACTGCGTTTAGGTTGCCTTGCCGCGCTGCATGGCATCGAGCGCGACATGAACTGGCACGCAAAGACGGTTCACATCGGTACGCCGCATCTGTAACAGAATGTCTCGCTCTGGCGTGCACGTGCGGACTCGGGGCGGCCTTGTAATCGGGATTATCCTGACCACAGGAAAGGTGAGGGTTTGCGGGAGTGGGAAGGCCTGTGCATAAAGGTGCAGGCGCGAATGTTTCAAGCGCACGTAGCGTTGGCCAAGTTGTACGCATTGGTCCGAACTAACCGAAAAAACGAAAAAACGGCGCAACGGGCTATATGTTTGACAGTATTGCGCAAACGGGATCTGGGGGTCTGCCGAGGAGTGCGGAATTTAACTTCGAGAGTTCAAAATGATGTCGATTGCTATTATCCGCAACGCCAACTTATGCGCGATAGACCATCCGCTGGGAGACAAATGGGTGCGTTCCAAGAAGAACCTGCCGTGAGCGGATATGCCCGACGTCAAGCGGTGGCGGGGGATTGCCTCAAAGAAGTGCTCCTCGAAAGGCCCAAGGCGAGCCTATGCGATTGGAATATGCGACCGACGCAAGCGGCGCAGGTCAAAATGTCGACTGAGCAGGACATGAAGACATGGTCATCCTGGCGATTCTGCTGCGATAAGCGATGTCGAATCGGCCGAATATAGGTCTGAACGATTTGAGGTCGTTAATGCGCGTGGAAGGAGTTAGACAAGCTGTTTGCATGCCGCCGCCCCGGCCGCAGAGTGATTCTCTGAGTTCGTACATGTGCGCGTGTAGTCCGCTATCCGCGGAGTGAAGTGAAGCGCTATTCTGTTGATTAATATAGATTTATCAATAGATGCGCACGCCGGTCAACTCATATTCGGATAACCTTTGCCGTATTCTCAATGTGCTTTTCGCGCGGCGTCGCCCTGAGCTGACGCCTGCGGCCTCAATGTCGCGCTTGTTAAACATGTCGGCGTCCCGGTATCGAATGGCAATCCCGTGAGACAATCCGCGGCCCAGACGGGCAGGTCAGCCGGAGTTCTTTATCGTTACTGTGCGAACACCGTATTGATCCTTCCACTACCCTGTGCACCTCCCGCTTTGCCGCGTGCCGAATGTGCCCGCATTGCCTCCAATAACTGTGAATGATGAAGCTTGTATGTGGTCCCGTGACGAAAGTATTCATATTTTCAGAAAATCTGCGACCACCACTGGTTCGTCCAACGAGTGAGCATCGCCGCTTACCGCGCCTGCTTTGCGGTACGACAAGTGTCATCGCCTTTTGCCTGGGCGGGCAGTCATGGGCGTCGGGAGCAGAGGCCGCCACCGCTCCGCCGTCACCCGAGGCCCACGTTGACCACAAGAATGGGCCTGCCACGGACCAACTTCCGCCGGTCGTCGTGACGGCAGAAAAGAAGCCCGAATTGGAGCAGAAGACGCCGGTGGCCATGAGCGTATATGGCGGAGTCAGGCTCGAGGGTCTCGGCGTGAGCGACCTCAAGTCCCTGAGTACAATTGCGCCGGACGTGAACTTCGCACAGGTGCAGACGGTGGTGCCGGTCATCACGATCCGTGGCATTTCGAGCCGCGACGTGACCGAGGTCGGCGATCCCGCGGTGGTGGTAGTGACCGACGGTAGTTCAGTCAACCGTCCGTACGCGCTAAGCGGAACACTCTACGACCTCGAAGGCATCGAGGTGTTGCGCGGACCGCAGAACACGCTTTATGGGCGCAACGCCAACGGCGGGCTTATTAACATCGTCACGGCTAAGCCTGCGAAGGACGTGGAAGGTAGCGCGTCGGTCGACCTCGGCAATTACAACGCCCGCAATCTCGCGGCAATGTTGAATGTTCCTGTGAACGATGCCGTGCAGTTTCGAATCGCAGCGGTTTCGCGTCGACACGACGGGTATCTAAACAACGCGCCGCAGTCCGATGGCGACGACGAAAACACGCGTTCTGGCCGCCTCTCCGTTGCCGTGGAACCGTCCCGGGATTTCCACGTGCTGTTCACCGTGCAGCAGACCACGACGAGGGGCGTGGGTCCGGTGTCGCTCGACATCCCGTACGTCTATAACGCCGATGGGAGCGTGTCGCACGAGAAACCACAGTTTCCTGATGATCCGCGCACGTTCACATACGCTACGCCGCAGTCGTTAAATATCTCGGACACGCTCGCACGGTGGAGCTTCACCTACGACCTTCCCGCAGTTGAGCTAAGTTACACAGGAGGGTACGACAGCCTGGCGTACCACCACGATGGTGATAGCAGCGCGAGCCCTGGTACACCGGTGTCTTATCAGCAGAACGAATATCCGAAAACGCAGAATCACGAATTGCGGGTGGCATCCCGCGGCGACACGCGCTGGTCGTGGCAGGCAGGCGCGTCGTACTTCGAGGAGTCGTCGACCCTCTACAGCGCGAACGTGGCACCATTCGCGGGCGGCATGTATCTGCCAACACTGGCATTCGCCTACGACCTGCATACAGCGTCAACAGCCGCGTTCGGACAGACATCGTTTGAGCTCACGGATAAGGTCAAGCTGACGGCCGGCCTTCGAATGACCCGGGACGAAAAGAGCCGCGTTGGCGAGTATTTTTTTGCGGATTCAAACGCGCAGCCGCTGACCTACACCCATGTGCCGCAGGACAACTCCGGTTCGTGGTCGAAGCCGACGGTGCATCTTGCGGCACAATGGTCGCCGAGTGCCGTGGCGATGACCTATATGCGATTCGACACCGGCTACAAGGCGGGCGGGTTTTCATCGGCGGGACCGTACGCACCCGAAACGGTCAAGGGCGTTGAGCTGGGCGCAAAGACGCGCTGGCTCAGCGGGCGGCTGCAAATCAATGCAAGCGCGTTCGATTACGACTACACCGGCCAACAGATCTCGCAGTTGGTGCCGTTTGCGAACGGGCAAGTCGGCACGAAGATCGTCAATGCCGGACGCACGCAAATTTATGGCGCGGATACCGACGTGCTGGCGTTGATTGAGCCGATCGGCAAGATCAATCTTTCCGTGGCCTGGCTGCACGCGCGCTTCACGGATTTTCTTGTGGAAGGTGATGGAGGGCAGAATGTGCAGCTCGCTGGCAACGCACCACCGCAAAGTCCAACATGGTCAGTCGGTCTCGGTATCGAGCACGCTTGGCCAGTGCCGTCCGGCCGCCTGATCGGACGGGTGGATGCAAAATTTCAGAGCAGCCAGCATTTCACGGTATTCAACTACGGCGACGACTACGAGAAACCCCGATTGACCGCAGACCTTTCGGCGACCTATATCCCGAATGGCGAGGACTTCGAAGTGCTTGCCTACGTGCGCAATGTCACAAACACACTTACGTACATGGCGGCCGAAGAATACTCATTCGACGACTCCTATCGATATGCGTTTGCTGCGCCGCGAACCTTCGGCGTGAAGGTGACCTACTACTGGTGAGCGGACATTGCCGGCGACTGCGGTCACCTCCTACCCATATTCGATTTATTGCAAGCGTGGTTTGTCACATTGAATCGGCGAATGTACGAAGACGCCGTGTCAGTTTGCTGGTCCTGAATCAAAATGCATATCCTTTCTGGTAACGCGTCGCGAACACTCGAGGCGACAGTGTCATGTGCGGTTACCCGCCGATGGGACGGCCCGAGTCGTGCGTACCGGGACAGGCGGCCCGTAGGCGCGTGCCTGCAAATTCCGATAGTCGGTGGGTGTTGTCGCCAGATACTTCCTGAACAGTTTGGCCAGCCGGCCGCCGCCGCTGATACCGCAGCGTCGCGCGATCTTATCGATCGGCAGACTCGAGTCGAGGAGCATCCTGCAGCTCATATTCAGACGCGCGCGAAGGAGATAGTCGGAGGGTGTCATGCCGATTTCACTCTTGAAGCGGCGCAGGAAGTTGCGCTCGCTCATCGCCGCGACCTGCGCCGCATCATCAATTGAAACGGGAAGATCGACGTTCGCTTCCAGCCAGCGAGCAGATGCCATGATCTTCTCACTGATCTGTGTCGCCACGCTGGGCGTGCTAGGCGAAGTGAACGGCGAGTGATGCTGGGGCACGATCGACGCCGCAACCTCCCGCGCCAGATCGGACCCGAGATTCTCTTCCACGATGCGCAGCGCCGTCGATATGGCGCCCGGCGCTTCTGTCAGCGACTGCGCCGGATGCGGGCTGTATGGCTCGTGACCGCCGTACTGTATCGGACAGTAGCGACTCGGAAGCCCGGCCGCCTCCAGAATCAGCCGGCCTTCCGCAATGGGATGCACGATCTCGCTGAATGGATGCCTGCGGCGTAGCCAGTTGCTTAGGCGTTCGTCGCGGGATGCCTGCTGTACTTCAGCCCCACCGGCAATGAACAACAGGTGCGTGTCGTTCGTACCGCGGTGCGACTGGACATCGTCGGTCCAGACAAATACTGATGATGAACTGGCGATGCGCCCACCCGCGGCCGAAAGCAGCGAGACGTCGTAGCGTGCACGACCCGGCCGCTGCGCGGCAACAAGCGAGTTTGCCTTCTGGAAGATCTCGATGACTGCTGCGACCTCTGGCAATGCAAATCCATTGAACAGCGCGATGTCGACGCGAGTCATCGCTCTTCCTTGCGTCGGCGCGGTAGTTTGCCGCGAGTATCGCGGCAGTGTGCGTGCCAGCTCCATTTATCTTTCCCCAGAATGTTTTGGTCCGCAAAGCCTGTTTAGAGGCTCTATCGTTTTGTTATGGATGTGCGTTACGCAAATGACGGTGGCGTCACTATCACGCGGTCGAATACGCTAACGCCTGGAAGGGCGATTTCGAGCTCGATGGACGTTGCTAGCGATCTATGAGTAATCGTTCGGCTGTAGGCGTAGTTGGCCGGATTAACGGCTGAGTCGACGTCCCGATTTTTGCATGCGCAGCCGTTGCAAACGGCGTTTGAATTCATGCAACTACGCTTCATGAAGGAATGGAACAGAGACGTTCCTGGAAACTTTTCCAGTCGATAGCAAGCAGGGGAATAGTTCTGTCGCCTCGCGCGCGATACGAGAAAAATCGCATCCAGCCGTCAAGGAAAATACCCTGCCCCGGTCGAAGTAAGCATGGCGGCCTCGCAACGTGAGGCTGGCTTATGCCTGCAATCTGTTCGACGACGTCATCAAGCAATTCGCTATTCCGGACGGTATGCGAGTTTGCACTGTCTGTCTGCGCTGCGAGATACCACTCAACGGCATCTTCTACGAGGCATGTGGACAATTCCACATACGACGCGCCAACGTCATCGAGCACTGTCGCGGCAGTCGGGTCCCGCACTGCGTCTCCCGTCGTGCGTTTGAGCGCAGCCATTCTTGCGTGTCGCGGAAGTTTTCCGAATGATGTTTCGCTGCGCCGCAAGGAGTCTTGAAATGTTGGAGAAGACGCTAGCCACCGACCTGCGACCCGACTGCCAATACGCGGTGCCGCGACAAATATGCCGGTCGGCGCGGTGCTTTCCATCTGTGTAAGCTCTCTCAGGTTTGTGTTATAAAAAGTATAACGATGTCGCTGTGAGCTTGCAAGATATGCGTGCTTGCGGGTGGGTTTTTTGTTGCGGCAATATTCGAGTTATTGGATGCATGCGCAATGCAACGACTACGGGCTGCACCCCTGCCTCGAGTAGCTGCTATATGATGGCGGTGCGCGCGGAGTATTCGCTATTGCAACCCCCTGGAAGCATGCGGCACCATCGATTCAACAAAGTGAGCGGCGCCGACAATTGCATTACCGGGTCGGAGCAATCAGACGGGTTTCGCAACCGGCCTGCGCGATATTTTTTGATAGCTGTCTGCACCAACGAGCGTCCGTAGTTAGACCTGGCGTGGTATCAGGGCTTGCCCGTGTGCAATTTACCGAGGACTTCTAGAGGAGACAGGACGCTAAGCGTTCTTTGCGGCCTTCACGAGACACTCTGACAGCTTGTCAAAATGGCGCAGAGCGGCTTGCGTAAGTTCGATCTGTTTGCGCCGTGCGTCCTCGGTGTCAGACAGCATGATCCAGCCCTTGTCGCGCATGGATGTAATACGGGCATGCAAAGTGGCCGGCGAGCCGAGTTCGCTCACCCCCATCAGGTCTCTGACGGATAGCCGGTCCTTGGTTTGGGCAGCGCGGGCAACGAATTCCAGAATCCGCTCTTCGAGCGGGTCGAGCAAGGGCAGCGAAGGCAGGCCGCGAAGCGCTTCGGCAAGTTGCAGAAACCGGAGGTAGAGGTCGGCAGGGCGCGTCATGGATTACGCTCAAATACAGGGTCGGTCGCACGCTGACCGGTGGATGGGCTATGATGCTGCACAGTCGATCCGGGCGATCTCTATTCTACCTCGATGTCTAGCTTACGTTTGCATTTCTGGTCGGTGGTCGGCACCGCGGTTGTCTTCATGCTGTCGCTATGGATCAATCAGGAAATCTTCACGCACACTGAGTTCGTGCGTGGTGTGAACTGGATTTACTTGCCATCCGGTGTCCGGCTTCTGAGCACATTGCTGTTAGGCGGCGACGGCGCAATCGGCCTGCTCATCGCGAGTTGGCTGGTTGACTTCTTTTACTTCTTTCCGCAAGACCCCGTTCGCTCATTTGCGGGCGGGATCATTGCGACGGTGGCGCCGTATGCGGTCTACCGGCTTGCGCTGGAGCGCTACAAACTACGTGCGTCGCTGACGAATCTCACGCCCAAGCGGCTTCTTGTTCTTGCCTTCGCATATTCAGTAGTGAATCCGCTTCTGCATCACATCTGGTTTGCTCTGCAGGGCGACACGGAGAACATCGCCGAGCGTCTTTTTGCCATGTTCGTAGGCGATTTCGCGGGCGCGCTAATCATGCTCTACACGATGAAAGGCATGCTAGCGGTATTGCCAACGACACGACAAGCCGACTCGATAGTCGACCACGGAGACGAGGTGCCCCCGGGCGAGCGGCGCAAACAGATCTGACTGATTCGCGCAGGGGCATGCAGAACCAAAGCTGTCCGTTGTCACTCTTGACGGGTCGGATTGCAGTCACGAATCGGCTGGCTTTTCCATTCGTTCGCGGGTGGTGCATTTACAGTATTTTTTAGCCTGCGTCTTCATCATCACGTACGTGACGCGCGTGTCGGTTATCGGCAACGGGGTAGCCTGTCGATGCCTCCTGCCGGTACGACCCGTTGGAACCGGCCCCTTACTACTTGCGACGGTTTTGCCAGGCAAGTCACTATAAAAATCATAACAAATTGAACAGACGATTGCAAATCTGCCTTGAAGGGCTGTGACGCAAAAAGTGACGTCTGCGTGTCAGCCTGATTGACGGTCTGGTATGGCAAGGGCCGATTAGTTGCTGCCATCGAATCTATTCGTCCGGGATGATCGGCAGTCCCGGCGCGGATGGACAAGCTGAACTGCAATGCTCCGCCAGATATTGATTGTAGCGAGGTGTCAACACAGGCCTCGCATCACGGCAGAGTACAACCACGAATGCCCGCCCGAACCTGAATCGTTGCTTGAGCTTGACAGACAAAGGCAAAGTGTTCTCGTCGAAACCTATGTCCGATTGCCCAGCGCCGGAATTGACGTCAGGCAACTCGTGCGCGACGACGTCAGTTGCGGGCGCTTCTCAACGCACGAGCAGGACGATGACCTCGCGATTGAAGTGCGTCGCCATTGAACAGCCGGTCAACATTTCGCAGCGTACTGTGCAGGCGTACGCTCGTCAAAAATCGAGCGTAGCCCGCGGCCCCGTTCGATTTACTCCGGAGTGGGAACGAGCTTGCAAGCCTCATCGCGCACCATCTTTTCTACGTCCCGGTTCCACCGGCTCCCCCCGTTCCGCCTGTTCCGCCGGTCGGGGTAGATGAGCCACCGGTGCCTGAAATCGGTGCCGCAGCGCCCGCAGCGAGCGCCGCGCTGGCAAGCGCTGCGGTGGGTTGGCCGTTACTCGTAATTGCACCGGCGGTCAGCAGGGCGTCGAGATCCGCGTCTGCCCCTGGTTGGCCCGGGGTGAACGATATAGTCAAGAACGAATTTGTTGATAACGTTACGCCATACATGCTCTTGATCAGTCGCGCCACCGCGTTTTCTGCATTTGCTATCACCGTGCTATTCGTCAGCGCGCTCTGGTAGGTCGAATTGGTCGTGATGCCGGCAATCAGACCGTTGAGCGTCGTGCCGAGCTGTCCAGCCAGATAGCTCAAGAGTAGCTGGGTAAGCGACGTAATGTTGTATGTCCCCGCACCGGCGGCAAATGAATTGAGGACGATTGAACCACTTGTGACCGTAAGCAGGCATGGGCCGTCGAAGTGAAACGTACTCGAATATGCTCCGTTCGAATCTGAAGTCGCGTTGCTGGAGCCATTCTTGCAGCTCATCTGGATGGCCCCGTTGGCCACCGGAGCGCCGACTGCTACCGTTCCTTTGATAGTCGAACGTGGCGAATCGCCACCTCCTCCGCATGCGACGAGCGTGCTGCTCGCGAGCACAATCGATCCATACTGCAGCGCCCGCCACGCGCGGGTATCAACTAGTTTCATGGTACTTCTCCGAGAGAAAGTTACTCATAATTTCGCAGGCGGATAAGCCTGCACTGTCGCTACCTCTTGCTAACTGCTTTCACGGTCAAGCCACAACGCCATTTTTGTAGCTGTCGAGGAACCGGTCGGCTTGCCATGTCAATCCGGCTTCGGCGGCCCATTGTCCGGTCGCGCATAGCGGATATACGCGTCACGCATGCGATACATCTGCGTCGAAAAATATGCCGCGCTAAAACGTCCTTGGTTCAGCAGATATTGGCCCGTGCTATACGGGAAGTTGAGGTTCTCTGCTACACCGGGCGACAGGTAGTTGGTCGAGCCAACGCGTGTACGGAAATCCAGCGCAAACGCCTGGGCCCCGTCTACTTGAGTAATACCCGGTTTCATACCTTGACGCGGCGTGAGAGGGAAGCTGATGCTTGCACCGAGGAAGCTTCCCCGGCCGCTGTGTTCGCCATGAACACTGACAGACACATCGTCGAACCAGCGGGTCAGCGTGATAAGGGGACCCTTGTCACCCCCCACATAACGCGCCACCCCAGCTTCAACCCATAGATTCCACGAAGGTTGAACCCATCGGTAGGTGATCATTGCGTTTTCCTGATGCGACAGCGTATCTTCACCGGGCTCCTGATGCAGATAGGCGAGACGTACTCGCACGACATCCGGCCGGCCAGGGACGAAGGCAGTTGTTTCGTTCTCGATGCCAATGTAGTGGTAATTGAACTTACCTACGGCGGCCACATTCAGGACTCCCGGCATGACCCAGAAACTTTGAGCCAACGCCGTAGTGGTCAGGCCGCCGCGCAGGCGGTATTGGCTGAACACCCGGTGATTGTCCATATTCGCCGTGTTGTACAAGGGGGCGATGTAGCTTGCGTACAGTTCAGCGCCACGCCACAGCGGAACGAATGCTTGAATATTCGCCCCGAAAGAAATATCGAAGTTTCCGTACTCGGTGCCATACAGATAACTCGTCACGGGCGAGATCTGAATGCGCGTGAGTCCATGACGCCGATCATCACCATGCCATGCAATCGAGTCCGGGTCATAAGTCGGCTGCGTTCGCATCGTCATCGATGCACTTGCCGCGGAAGGTGCCCCGCCGGCGAGGAAATGTGCATAGGCTTTACGATCGACGGCGATGTCGGCGAGCGGTTCGTTGGCCTTCTTGACTACTGCGCGTATTCGCTCGATGTCACGCGGTGCATTGATACTCGCCACTCCCAGCACGATGCCAAGCGCGTCAGCCTCGTTCTGGTTGTACCGGTGGTTCTCATATTCGACGATGAGATCCCGGCCGCTGATTCCCACGCGCACGCGTTCGAGACCTGCGGCAAACAATTCCGTGGCAATCGAATCGAGCGCGGACGTGTCCAGCGACTCGGAAATGGCCGGCGCGTGCTCAGTAGACACCGCAGAGGTTGTATTGGCTACGACGACCGACGCATAGGATCGCAGCGGCGGCACAAATGGAACCGCCTCTCCGGCAACGCGATCCGGCTGCTCCACAGCTCGTGGCTCGAGAAGCGGCTGCATGCTACGCGGCACGATAGCTTCGCTTGCGTCCGCATCGGTTGGTCCCTGCTGCATCTGAGCGTTGGTGCCATCGCACAGACCGTCTGTGCAGCGCCGTGAATTGAACCGCTCGCCGAACGGGATCTGGATGCCCACCGAGATCGATGTCCGCGGCGATACGCCGTCTGTCGACCTGACCGCACGCATTATCGTAGCGATTACGTTGGCGTCGGCTAGCCACGTAATGCGGGGCGACTGATAACGTACGCCTATGTAGGGCGTCTTCGAGTCATGTTCAGCCAGCAGCGATAGTCCCGTCTGCCAGAGCGACAACTGGGCACCTCCGAATAGGCCATCAAGCCGATCGCCTTGTCCATAGCCGATTGTCAGGTTGAGCGGCCCAATGGGCTGTGATACCGCGCCGTACTTTGAGCGAAAAAAATGTGTTTGACCACCGATGTCGGTCATGCCGAACGCGATGGCCGGCTGATATTTGAAGAACTGCGGGACTGCCAATTTGACATCGGCCATCAAATGACGAAAGATAAAATGATCCTGTCCGGCGTATCTAGTCGGCACATCCGCGGGATAGTTCGCCAAACCGCCGGCCACCTCAACGTACGGCAAGAGCCCGACGGCACCCCAGTAGATCTGAGAGCCTGTTGCTTGCGTACCGTAGCGGGGGTCGATGTAGTTGTTGTACTGTCCCTCGCCGACGCCCTCCGGCAATGGGAACGCATAGGGGATCACCAGACCGCCTGCCTGGCCGAGGGAGCTCAGGGCTGGGTCGACAGCGTGCGCCGACGCAGAAAATGCCAGTACAGCGCCGAGCGCCAGCGCTTGCGGCGCGGATTGAGGTCGATATATGCGCAATCTGCAGAGTCCCTTTCATGTTGAAGCCATTGACGGACGTAGCAACAAAGCTGGGATCACACGACAGAACGGATCCACCCATTGCGTTTTCCACGCGATTAACTTCTTTCGACTAAGAGAATTTCGTCAGTAGGCACGAAGGTGCGCAATATGGCCGCGCGTGGCTCTCACACTGCAAACAGACCAATGTCGGACTGCGTAAAAATTTCGGTACCCGCGCGAGATACCAACGGCATCCGCATAAACGGTGTCGGGTCGACCCTGCTGAAAAAGTAGAACGTCGTCGTGAGCGTCAAGCGTATCTAACGAGCGCGAGCCCCGGCAACGCAGAGTCGATCGACACGTCGCTTCTTGTGAATTTGCAACCGACCTGCTCGGCACGTGCGAGCAGCCAATCGATTTGTAGGCCGCCTCGACGCTGCAGACTTGTCAAACGCACGAGCGCAACCTGGCGCTTTTCTGTAGCAAAAATCTCAACAGTCGCCCACCACTCGTCTCCGCCTCCTGATCTATGGCTCCCCTCAGATCTCTAACGTTGAAATGTCTGTGCCCTCACTGAAGAGATCTAGCCACCGGGGTCGATCCTATAGAACAATTTGAATTTCCGACACCGCGTGTCGGAATGAGACCCAATGTTGGCGAATGCAGCCATATACGAGAGCGACACGTCCCCGAATCGTCCGTGCAGACAATTGGTGTGGTGCCAATTGGTAGATTCGTTCATGGTCCTGGTGCGCGTTCTACTAAGCGATCCTGCGTCACCGTCAGGTGAGAATGCGACCTTTCTGTGGCGTGGCCGGTGACCGCCGCCGGCGACACTATCAGGCACTCTGCAGCGACAAGAGACGCCCGATACCCTCTCGGCTAATGCATTGCCAAACGGTTCAACGTTGCAGATGGCCGAGGAAAGAACGTGCCCACTCACCGGACGAGGGGGGCTTTATTCCGAGGATGACTGGGCCGCGCTTCGCGAGTCAACCAGAACATCGTTTGGATGACGGGTATATGCAAAGGTCAGGCTGGCGCCTGATGAGAGAGGACGGCAGAACTACTTGTTCTGGCCAAAGCGAAAACGCCGACTTTAAAGGTGTAACATCCTGAGCCGTGCGTGACGTGCGCCTCTCGAACCCAACGGCAGTGAGCACCGTGATGCGCAATTGTGAGTGCACCGCTCGAGACTAAACCGAAAATTTCGCGCAATGCGCCTTCATGTCGAATTCAAGTCGAGTGCACCGCAGACACTCAGGACGAACCACTCTGAGGGGTCGTTTTGCGCATCCGGTAGTCGCTCGGTGTCGTCGCCAGATACTTTCTGAACAGCTTGGCCAATTGGGCGCCGCTGCCGATACCGCAGCGCCGGGCTATCTTGTCGACAGGCAAACGCGATTCGAGCAGCATCCGGCAACTCAAGTTCAAACGTGCCCGAAGCAGATAGTCGGAAGGCGTCGTACCGATCTCGCTCTTGAAGCGCCGCAGGAAGTTGCGTTCGCTCATTACTGCGACCTGAGCTGCGTCGTCAATTGAGATGGGGCGTTCAACGTTAGCCTCCAGCCAGCGCGCGGAGGCCATAATTTTTTCACTGACTTGCGACTTCGCGTTGCGGGCGATTGACGAGTTAAAGGAAGTCCTGTGCCCCGGCGCGACGGATTCGGCAACCAGCCGCGCCAGTTCTGGTCCTAAGTCCTCTTCAACGACACGTAGTGCTGTCGCCACGGCGGCCGGCGCTTCACCCAGCTTGCTTGTCTGATAAAGACCGTGCGCTTCGGTGCCGCCATACAGAAGAGGGCAATACCGGCTGGGAAGTCCGGCCACCTCCAGAAGCAGCCGTCCCTCCGCGATCGGATGAACGATCTCGCTGAACGGGTGCCTCCAGCGCAACCAGTTGCCAAGGCGTTCGTCGCGGCACGCGAACTGCACGCCCGCACCGCCCGCAATGAAGAGCAGATGCGTGCCATTTGTGCCGCGGTGCGAGTCAACGCTATCTGTCCAGACGAACACCGACGACGAACTCGCAATGCGACCACCTGACGCCGACAGCAATGAAACGTCGTAGCGTGTGCGGGCCGATCGCTGCGCTGCAACGAGTGCGTTTGCCTTCTGGAAGATCTCGATAATCGCTGCAACCTTTGGCAGAGCAAAACCATTGAACAACGCTATGTCGACGCTAGTGATGTCGTTTACCTGCGTCATCACCGTACTTTGCCGCGAGCAGCGGGGCAGAGTATGCACTGATTCCATTTTTCCCTCGGAATGTTTGACCTGAAAAGGCCTTCTCTCGAAACTTTCTTTATTTTGATAACACATGTTACACAAATGATTCTGACGTCATTATTGCATGGTGATCGAACTGAGCATTGGAATTTTAAGAAACTGAGCGACTCACCCGACATGAACATGGTGCGTATTCATGTCGGGTGAGTCGCGGTATGGTGCGGAACGATATAGAATATTAGCGAGGCATAATTTTGGGCAAATGAGACGGAGTGTATAGGGCCTCTTTTGAATTAGCTTATATGCTGAATGATATAAAGAAAATCATCGGACCGTTGATGCCGGTACTTTGCCGCTAGTGCTTTCCGCCTTATTACGAGAGGTGGAACGGAGGCTTGATCGTTCCACGTGGAGGGTGGCTGACATGTCTCAGACCTAGATACGCTGGCCGTTTGCTGTTAGCGCGATCATGCAGAAACAAGACATTCAGACAATTGATGACAGCTCCTGCGAAACCGCGGACTCAGTCATCGGTGCGCGCTAGCCGAATATGGCCGAAGACGCGGTGCACGACTTGATCTTCTCGGACATGCTCGGTGAGCAATTCCAGCATCTGTACCGCCGACGTGCCTCGATCCAGGGATGCGGTGCATAAGGCCGCAGGTTTGGCAGGGCAGTTTCGGGCAAACCATGCCGTAGCCGCTGCCCGCTTCCTCGATGCGGGCGGCGACTACGGCATGGGATCTGCAGATCATAAGCGCGTATTCGACCAACCGATAATGCGCCCATCTTTGATGCGCCAGCCGTCGTTATCTGGCTCGGCTCTTGTGTAAGTCGGAAAATTCGATAGATTGCGCCCGCATTCAAACTGTATGTTCGGCAAGAGGCAGGAGGGGTACCATAAGAGGCTCCGGTCGCAGTTGTGCGACTTGTCCCAAAAAATATAAGAGCTGTCCAAGTTCGACCGTGGTTGCCCGTGGGAATTCAGGTGACTCAGCTCGAAGAATATCTCCTTTCCGCTCGCGAAGAGCAATGGGAAACTCCTCGAGCTAATTCAGATAAGCAAGATTAAAAGACGGCGACAGAACGAAATGCTGCGTGAGTTTCGGGCGGAACTCGGTACTGTCGCTGAGAATCCGTATCGGCCGCGTTCTTGAGATGATCCAATCATCGGCTACGAGCGAAGAGCAAGAAATGAAGTTCAATGAGCGATCCGACGATCAGAGGGAGTTTGACTTCTGGTCTATCGAACGCTTAACCAAGACCGCCGATTGAGGCGGTTCTTTTACACTCCTCGCTACCCGATCAGATGGCCTTAGGGCAGCTTTTGTTTGAGCAGTAGAAGCGGCGGTAGCCCCGCGTGCGCCATGAAAACGCGCTGCAAGGATGGTTTAGTGGAAGCGTCTGCAGATGGCAGGTGAATATTGGTCGATAAGGGACTGTAAAGGTGCGTTATGTCCATATGCTATCCCCGACACCGCAGAAGTGACACGGCCGCGACAACAGTTCCTCGTAGTTGAACGTGCGATTTGTCCAGCGAGCGCACGAGGAACAAAGCGACAGCCGAGCCAATTGCCCAACCTGCGATGACCTCTGACACCGTGTGGGCTTCCTCGAATACACGAGCTGCGCCAATGATGGCGCCCCCTGCGAGGCCTAGGGTTATGCCGGCCGACGAACGTCCAGCACTACGCAGAACCAGTGCGATGCAAGTCGTCCACACGGCCGACGAGAGCATCGTGTGTCCGCTGACTACGCGGAAACCGATTTCACTGATCTCTATGCCGCATCCGGCGTAAAGGATCTTCGTTGCTCCGACGACCGCCATGCCCACTGACAGAGAAATCAGCCAGTATGCAGCCGCCCGCCGATCAGACCCAGCAATCCATATCGCGCAGCCCATTGCCAGCGGGAGAGTTACTGCGGCGTCGCCAAAGTTGCTGATTGCATTCCACATTGTGCTCAAATCCCGGTGGGCGCGAGGTGAATGGTTAGGCAGAGGGTGCCATATTCGCGATAGGCGCCCTAGTCAAGCACCGAAGTCGTCGAATAGCAACGCGGTAGGATTGTCCGGCGTGGGCACCTAGTGGGTCTGAAGCCGGGCCGCGCAGATGAGATAAATTTTGGTTACGGCTGGAGACCGGAAGTCGGGATACACGTCAACAAACATGCTCGCTACGGCCTTCGCGTCAAATGTCATCTCCGATACCCGTGCTACATGTTCCGCCAATTGCTGCGCCCGCCTGGCTAGCGTCAAACGCTGCGGCCAGTTAATGTCGCCGCTGTTGGATCGCGTCCAGCAACGCCTAGCTTCGAGCAGGTGTTCAACCCTGAGCCATCTACCGGTGGCATGATGCTTTTTCAATTGTGACACGACGAGATAGGTCAACAGTTCCGCGGACCCAAGCTGGCCAAAATCGAGTGGCTGTGTCATCGGGGATAGGGTTCGCAGACGGATTTCGACACGCAATGCTTAGTAGGCGAGCTGTTGCTTGACAGAAGCGCAAAAGAATGAGTGCCCCTGTCGCGCAGGCGGTCGCATCAAGCTAACGCCACGCGAGATCGAAGATCTCAAGGCAGAGCATTTAGCCTCCAATCTGATTGTCTCCGTCGAAATGTTAGCGGATTCCGTCGAGTGCGACTTGGTGGCGGTGAACTGCGCGTTCTATGACCACGCACAAATTGTAAACGAGTTGCGCGCCGTCCGGCGGCCTCCAATACGAAAACTCTTCGGGTTGTTTGTTGGGAATCTCTATCGAAGCGCTTGAGTTCAGAGTGTTCGGTGTCTTCCCCGCTCCCGACGGACTTTCCTTCACTCCGATACTTCAATATTGGCGCTTTGCGTGGCTATCGGCGGCCCGTTTCATTGCCGGATTCGGTCAAATTCGTGGCCTTGTCCGCCACTTTTCATCGCGCCTAATACATTTCGAACTATGATACGCGCCGATCGCCTCGGGGGATTCCCTGGCAATCTTAAGCGATTGTATGAGACAGACTAAACGTGATAGTCAATGAACCCCTCTTGTCGTACTCAAAGAGCCGTGACTTCACCTTTAGAACGCTATCGAACCCCGGTTCATCGACCGCCATGATAACGTTGTCTCCGACAAGGGGAAGCAGATGTATCATCCGCAACCCGGTAGTACGGTATGTGCCAAAGCCGCCAGTGTACTCGTACACATACGTCACTTTCTCGTCCATACGTGCCCCATTCGTTTATATAAACAATTTTTCTACTGAGTAGTCTCGCACAACTACGGCCGCGCTTTCACTTTAAACGGAGAGTGACAGCGATCCTATCGTCGCGACCTGACGAGACATGGGGAAAGAATGAAATGCCTCATCTGCAGGAAGTCAGATGGGAACGATCGTACTGAGCAGCGAAATCGATCTGCGTGCCGGACTTCATACGTCGGCGCGAAAAGCGAAAGATACGACGGGGTGGTTCACAAATTTGATCACTGCCGGCAGTAAATAAATTCTCATGGCAACCTCCTGTTGCGCGTAACTTATATATTGGAAGCTCGAAAGAAGAGTTTTGATGTACCCGTACGCAATATGAACTTATACATCGTTGACGTTATGGTAGCGAACCGAATCTGGCGGTTCAAGAAAAAATGCCTGCCGTCCGAGGGGGCGGCAGGCGAAATCGAGGGGCGGGGTTGCCTCAGAGAGGCGCCTCCTCGAAAGACCGAAGCGGAGTTTAATCGTTCGAAGTAGACAGCGGACATTCGTGGCGGATTGAGTCAAAATGTTGACTGAACGTGACGTGGAAAGGTGTCGTCCGGACAAGAACCACTAAGACGTTCAAATGTGACACTGATCTCGTAGCCGCGGGCTACTCGCCGCTGTCGGTGATGCAGATAGTCGGCATTTCGTTCTGTGGAATCATGCAACGGCGGCGCGAATAGATAACGATGAAGAAATCGAATTCGAGCAATCACTGTCATTGTCTTATCAGTTGGTCTGCACAACATTGATGCACCATTTTTCAACTACGACATTGTGGTGCTCGATGGAAATGTCCCGATGTCCGACGAGATAAGCTTAGCGACGTGCTTTGGATACGCCTTTCACATCGCTCGCTGCAAGCCAGCATGTCCGTGAGAGTGTTCGTTACGCTGAATGACCACCCTCAACCGATGCGAGCATGGCGCTGAATCGCCGGTTCTTTTGGGGCGGACGTGACGTGCATGTTTGCGACCTTTCTCCTATCGATGAGTTCAGCGCCAGACGGATCCGAGCACTCTCTACTCTTTTGCACTACGTCGCGTGAACCACGAGTGCATGTTCGACGCCGGCGTAATTTCTGCCCGGGAAGCGGCATCCGTGACACGCTGCGTGAGTTACGGCGATTCCTGCCATTTCAGCTTAGACCGGGTCAACGAGCTTCAATGCGAAATTGGTGAAGATTGGCACGACAGGAAAGAAGAGAGGCCGTTGCAAGCTTGCTGCGAGCCGGCGCCCGGTGGCGAAGTTCAAATGCCACTCCAACTTTGGAAGTCGCGGTTCGACGCCGACGAAGGGATTCTGTACGCTGGGCGCGTCCGCGAGAAGGCGCGGGTGGTGCGCACCGAGCGGCGCCAATATGCATGCACCGGCGTTAGGTATCCGCGGGCGGTCGATGGCAGCGCGATGGCGAACTACTACTACTACTGCGTGGGCGACGACTTCGGCCCATTCTGCCTGAAGTCCCCGTTCCCGCTAAAACCGAAGAATTTCCCGCCGCAGCGCGCCGCGCCGTACATGTCGCCTAAAGGGTTGATCATACCCGCCAACATATTGATCGATTCGGCCAGAAAAATGCGTCGCAGTCCATCCTTATGTACGATCAGTCCAGACCCCAAATTTGACTCAAAGCAAGTCTGAGCGGGCAACCAATTTCCGGGGAAAATCCGATGGAGCATTCTTCAGTCGCCAGCCGCAAAAGCGCAATGGGACCTCACATCATGGCAGAGACCTGCAGCGCGAAGAAGCGTATAGGCATCGTTTTATTCAGTGGCTTTGCCCTTCCAGACGCCGCATCGATCGCGGAGGTATTCCAGTCGGCGAATGGACTCACTGCGGTCGAGCCGTGCGGCACGACAAGTTACGACGTCATTTTGTTATCGGCAGGGGGGGGCAGCATCGCGAGTTCTTCATCGGTCCTCGTCTGGACCGAGGGTATCGAAGCACAGCGCGACTCGGGGCGCTTTCACGCTTTATTTGTTGCCGGTGGCGGAGGGGTGAGTGATGCTCTGCGCGATGAACACTTGATTGCGTGGCTTCGTCGGGCACATTGGCGCGGCGATCTCGTATTCCCAATCGGCGAAGGGCGGGCGCTTGTCGAAGCTGCCTGCTTCGGGAAGGCAGCCGATGATGGTATTAAGCGCTTCGACGACCGCACGTGGGAAACCGTGCGGACTGGTTCAGGTAACGACTCTTCGAGCGCTTCCGCTAGTCTGTTTCGAACGGCCATCGCGGTGATTGAGGATGATTTTGGGGTTGAAATTGCTCGCCAGATCGCTGACCGGGTCGCTCCCTCTACAGGTTCCCCGTTTAGGGGGATTGTGCGCAAGAATACTTCGGCTGGCGTGAGCGAGAAAATCAAGGCGTCGGCAAAATGGCTGGAAACGAACGGGCACCGTCCTATATCGATCGAGGAGGCAGCGCAGATTGTTGGTATGAGCGATCGAAATTTCCTCCGGCGTTTCAAGATTGAGATGGGCGTGACACCGTCTGAGTACCTGCTGTACGTACGGCTTGATATGAGCTGTCGCCTCCTTGTCGAAACGGACCTTCCAGTCGACAAGGTGGCGCGTCATTGCGGTATTGGAAGTGGCGGTCGGCTAGCGAAACTCTTTCGCAAGCATCTGACGACAACGCCCACTGAGTATCGTATGAGCAAGCAGATTTAAACAGGAAAGGCGGTTCTCCGGCCGTTTCAAAGACATGCCATGACATTGCGATTGGGAAACGTAGCTAGCTTTGCGGTCTCTACATGTCCATTGACAGAAGAATTATAAATTCGGACAACTGATGTAAAAGTGTCGTGACCATAGGTGTTGAGGTCTCGATCATTCCCGATCTGCTGAATTGTAGATCAGACGATCTGTCTATCATGGTTCATCGGCGATTTTTCGGTGTCAGCTCGCAGAGAGATTGGTGGATAAGGAGATGTTCAGGTTACTCATCCGGACCAGTTAATTACCTGAGAAAGGACAATGGATGGAAGTTGCGGTAACGGCTCGGCACCGAAGCGAAGATCGCGGGCGAGGGAAGCTGAGCTAACGAAAATGTAGTGATTAGGGCTGGCTCAGCCAAAATTGAAACGCTTATGCGTTTGGGGCGACGTTAACAACTAAGGCATTATGCTCTCGCGCCAGTGTTTTGCCTGCTGTGAGCGACATCCGCTGAATCTAGGTGGTCGCCACCGACCAACCGGTCTCAAGTCTGACGCGTTGAACCTCTCCCACAGGCTTAACGGGTTCCGTCGCTGCGCCTAGCATTGCGTGCTAATCACTAGTGCAGGGGGGACCTAATCGCGACATGACCGTATTTAATGACTTTCGGAGTTCCTCATGCTAAAAGTTACAAAGGCAGTATTTCCAGTAGCGGGTCTCGGTACTCGATTTCTCCCCGCCACGAAGGCTAGCCCGAAGGAGATGCTACCGATTGTCGATAAACCGCTGATTCAATACGCCGTCGAGGAAGCCATGGCCTCCGGTATCACTGAAATGATTTTCGTCACGGGCCGCAGCAAGCGGGCCATCGAAGATCATTTCGATAAGTCGTACGAAGTCGAAGCGGAATTGGAAGCGCGTGGCAAGGACAAGCTGCTCGAACTGGTGCGCAGCATCAAGCCGAGCCATGTCGACTGTTTTTACGTACGCCAGTCGGAGGCGCTCGGCCTCGGGCACGCAGTACTGTGCGCGGAGAAGCTGGTAGGTGATAATCCGTTCGCCGTGATTCTCGCAGACGACCTTCTGTATGGCAGTCCCCCCGTCATGACGCAAATGATCGAGGTGTTCGATCACTACCATAGCTCGGTGATCGGCGTTGAGGAGATCCCGGTGCAGGATACCAAATCGTACGGAATCGTCGACGGCAAGGAATGGGAGGAGTCGATCATCAAGATGTCAGGTATTGTTGAAAAGCCTGAGCCGAGCGCGGCGCCTTCAAATCTCGGTGTTGTGGGTCGATATGTGCTGAAGCCTCGCATTTTCAAACATCTGCGCGCAATAAAGCCGGGTACCGGTGGGGAACTCCAGTTGACGGATGCAATCGAGTCACTGCTTGCCGATGAACAAGTGCTAGCATACAAGTATCGCGGTACGCGTTTTGACTGCGGCAGTAAAATCGGATATTTGAAGGCGACAGTGGAATTTGCGCTGCGGCATCCTGAGGTACGTGTCGAGTTTCGTGCGTACCTTGAAGAGCATTTGTCTCTGCTGCCGATCTGAAATCGTCCCGGGCTCTGACTCAATTCTCATATGCTTGATAAGCTTCGGCATGTGGGAACTGAGTCAGAATGTGGGATTTTCATTTATTCGGCAGGTTTTTTTGGCGTCTAGACTGTTAGCCAGCATGTCCGGCAATAGTCATTTCCCAACTTGCAAGGAAATGCGCTTGATTCCCGCGTCGCGTCTGATCGGGCAGAAACATACTTACCGGGCATGCAGGGACCTTTGAAGACCAAGATTCTCGGCCGACACGACGTTGTGGTATGGGCGATGGCGGTCAGCTTTCGATGTATTCACCGGTATATTGACGTCACGCTAATAGGTAGCAAGCGCTCTTTCAACACGGCTAAGGAGATCCTGCTGGTTCGTGATGGCGGCGGTTGGGGGAGCTTCATCGGTTAGCGGAGGAGGGTCATCGTCGCGCGAATGGAGCCCCTTTTCAGTACACCTCGGCCATGCTAAAGCGCGTACCCACAGAGTCGCGCTCGGACGTGATGGGCACATCTCTCAGGTGCCATTCGATGGCGATATCGGGGTCATCCCACTGCAGCGTGCGTTCGTACTCCGGCAGACGTTTTTCGGTCGTCTTGCACAACACTTCCGCCACGTCGGAGAGTACGAGGAACCCGTTCGCGAAGCCCGGCGGAATCCAGAGCTGACGACAGTTCGCCGCAGACAGCCGCGCGCTAACATAGCGCCCGAAGGTGGGCGACCAACGTCGCAGATCGACCGCCACGTTCATCAGTTCGCCGTTTATAACCCGAACCAGCTTTCCTTGCGGACTCTGAATTTGATAGTGGAGGCCACACAAGACGTTTTGGGCCGACACAGAGTGACGCTCCTGGACAAAACGATAACCACGCGCCACGTGTTGGTCGAAGTCCTCTTGATCGAAGCTGTCAAACGAAACGCCGCGCATGTCGGAAACAATACGTGGCTCGATTAGTTTGACATCGCGAATCGCCGTGTGTTTAACCTGATTTGCCATGTGTGACGAGTGGAAAGAGGGACCGAGGACCCTCAACATAATGTGCTGCGAGTGGTAATTCTCGACCTATGGGGCAGCGCCGCGTCAGGAGCGATCACTTTCTGGCGGGAGCGGCTGCAGGGGGAGCTTTTCGGTGCGCTGTTATGGATCGCTGCGATACTAATGGAAGCCGGTCGTGGCTACCTTCGGAAAAACCGCGCAAAAATACCCTAGCGGGCTGCGGAAATACACCCCAGCAGAAGCAACTTCCATCTTGCTGAGCGGTTGCCGCCGAAGATTTCGGGATGGCGAAATTTTAACGCCAATTCAACTCCTTTTTCGACGGCTTGAGGTGGATTTTCCGACCGATTACCGCGATTTCTGCTACTGCGGGCGGACCCGCCCCAAAGAGAGCATGCGCACGAGGTTGTATGCGGGCATGTTCAACACGAACATATGGTCAATTTTTTCCAACCCGCGAGCCATCACCTGGCGTATACGGCCCACGGTCTTTGCCCACCCGAAGCCTTGTTCGATCAACTTGCGCTTTTGCTGCGATATCCCATAGCCCACGCTGTGCGCGATGGCGTCGGGCACAGCTGAACGACGACCGATATGTTCTCTGCCACGTGCGGCGTGACGTTCATTTGCTGGCAGGCTTCGATGAAGTCCTGTGCGTCGTAACCTTGTCCGCGCCCAGCGTGATTTATGCAGCCGCGTCCTTCGCTGCTTGCCGCGCATCATTGGTCATGACCTTGGCCGCGTCACGTTCAGCATGTCCGTCAGCACGACTCACGCGGGCGTTGACCACTAGCGCATGGCGGTTGTCAGTCAGCGTGTGGCCCGTGAAACGCAGTTCACTGCCCGTCTTGCCCTTGCGATAAAGCCGTGCATCGGGATTGGTCGTCAACCCGTGCGTCTCGTTGCTCCGTCTGCTACCCTTAAAGCCGCCCTCGCCGCTACCACGGTCGTTATCCCTGTCGTCACAGTCCTTGCGCACAAAGCTCTTGTGTCCCGCCTCGCCCAGATCAGCGTGCCGCCCACGTCGAAGTGCTCGCCCGACAACCAGTTCTTCTTCTGCGCGATGGACAGCACTTCATTAAAGAATCCGACCACCGCATCGTGACGGATCAGACGCTCGCGGTTCTTCGTGAACACCGTCGGCACCCATACTGAATCGTCCATCGATAGACCATCGAAAAAGCAGGTTGTATTGCGTTTGTTCCATGAACTGGCGCTCGGACCGGATGCTGTAAAGCACCTGCAGCAGGAAGGCCCGCAGCAGTTTCTCCAGCGCGATACTCGGGCGGCTGCCCTTGATGTCAGCCTCATACATTCCTGTAAACAACAGGTCCATCTTCGCCAGTGTCTCATTTTCCATGATGCGAATTGAGTGCAGAGGGTGGAAACCCGGCACGAAATCGTCAAGCTTGCGCACGGAAAACAGACTTTCGGTAAACGTGTCGCCGCCGCGCATGATCTCTTGGGGGAAGGGTGAGCTTCTCTCATCAACGCGTTTACCATCTGTCGCGATGACTTCCACGCGAAGTATTTCCGCAACCTTCTAGCAGTTCGTGAATGATACTAGCGACGGTTTATCCCTGGTCGCCAAAAGATTGGCGAAAAACGACATTCATGCTCTCGAGCGGCAGAAAATCCGGCTATTTGTTGCGGTGTGTCACTGATCAGCATTATCGTGCCGTTCTCGAATAAGCGCATCGATGCCCGCATTGACTTAGGTTTTTTGTTACGGAGTGGGGGGAGTTGCCTCATGTAATTTGCTACCCATCCGAATGCAGGCGGGATCCACTTATGACGAGTCGGCTCAGCACGACCCCACGACAGGAATTGACTGAGGGAATCGGTGAGCAGTACCGCCGTTCTGACCGGAATGAGAAGTGGGAGATACTGAACGAATTTATTGAGTTGACGGGATATCATCGAAAGGATGCGATCTGTGTACTGTGCAGTCAACAAAGGCGAAACGCGGCCGTCAGCGACGCCGGACGACGAGTTGTAAGCCGCGCTGATCACGCTCTGGCAGGTCCGTGATCGGATCTGCCAGAGCGGCTGAAAGCACTCATCCGACGCTTGATCGACTCGATGACACGGCATGGCCGGCTGTCGCTCGAAGGTCCAATCCCGCGGCTCAGTAAATCAGAACCGCCGCCATTGACCGGCTGCTGCACGACCTGCGCACGCGGGCCTTCGGCGGCCAACGCCCGCGCGCCAATGGAGTCGGCAGTGCTAATCGCCGCGCCGTGCCGATCTGAACCTTCTCGGGCTGGAATGATCCACTGCCCGGCTATTTCGAGGTTGATTTCGTTCAGCATTGCGGCGACGCTAGGATTGACGGCGACTTGGTGAGCTGCCTGTAAAGACGGATAACTCGACGGGTGGACAGAATGTCTGGCCATGTCGTTTCATAGCGGTGCATTCGTTGTGGAGCACACCGAGAAGGTCATCCGAGCGGTGCCGTTCCCGCTGCGGAACTAGTTTGCGACAACGATGCCGCCTTCGTGAATGAGACTGCGTTCTTCTTCTACAAAGCGAACGGGTACCGAGCTTACGCGATCGCGCGCATACAAGAAGAGCGACCAGGCGTGGGTAGGGCAGAAGAATGGTGCCATCGTGCGCCGTCTGATCGGCTATGGCAGGTTACGAGGCCCCGAGGCAACGGCACTTGCTTCCCTTTATCAGGTGTCGCGGCTCTACATCAATTTCTTCCAGCAGTCGTTCAAGCTAAAATCGAAGGCACGAGACGGCGCGAAGGTCACGAAGCGATATGAAGCGCCCCTGACGCCGCTCGAACGCGTTCCTGCTATCGGCCTCAGTGCAGGAGGCAAACAGACGCAAACTCCGAGGGTGATTCAGGACGCTCGACCCACTGGATCCCCTGGGCCGAATGTGTGAAGGACGACAGCACGTTGCGAAATCCAGCGAGTGCAGCACCACGCTCTCCTGGACGGAGACACCTGATCGCGCTACCCGCGGGGAATTCCTCGTCAGCCTTGGAACGGCGTCGCGGGACGGCGAGGTGAGACCAACCCACCAGCGGCAGGCCGGGATCCTCCACACGTGGCGCAGCCGAAAAGATTCGCTCAAGCGCACGTGGCGGGCAATACAGCAACGACTCGAATCCGAGCGAGACATCAAAGCAAGGAAACTGCATGAGCGTCTCGACGCGTTGGTGGCGGCGATGTATTCCAGTGCCGAATTGCGCACGCTGAGGCGCCGCGCGAAAGCAAGGAGATCGACCGTGCCAGAGAATTGGTGAGCCGGATACTCGGTGACGTCGACGCGATGCTGGGTGGCCCCCGCTATGCCGCGCCAGCCTTCACCGCAAAGCAATCGGAAAACGACAATCTGCCGGAAGTAACATCCTTCCTTGAGGCAACGCGTGCCACATGATGATTGGCGCGTAGGCGTAGGCGTAGGCGTAGGCGCAGGATCGGAGTGGTGGCGCCAGTCCTCGACCGGCGTACAGGAGGGGGCGATAATCGGCGCCGGGCCGGTACTTGCACATCAATCGGGCACACAGATCAACATGTGATACTTCGTCATGACCCTCAGCCGGTCCCGGCACCAAAAAGCCGAGGTCGTGCTGAGCAATACTGTCGAGACATCGCTACGCAGCCACCGCCGCACCTTCGAGTGCATCGGCGGCTGCCTGGGCCGCGTCATCATCGATTCTGTTGCCGGCAACATTAGTTGACGACTTCGCGCTCAAACGCCTGCGCGTCACGCGACGAAGACTTCCACGATCTGGCGGCGACCAGGTATGAGCGGGCGGCTACCATCCTGACCAATCTCGATCTCTGCGAATGGGGCGATGCGCCGCCCGACGGGCTAAACCATGGTGGGTACCGCATCGTCATCAAAGGGCAAGCGATTTCGTTATCTTAGGCCGACGCCCGAAAACGGTAAAATCGCCGTTGCAAAATCGAGCAAGCAACCGCGTTCTCGACGCCGTTCGAATCCGCGTTTGACACGATTTGCAACTGGCGCCATTACAGCGATCAACCCCCGCGCCGTTACGCCGATCCGCGACACGGTGCGGGATCGCGTGGGATGCAGTAGCCTCTGTTGCCCGTCCGTGGATTTCGATGATCGGCGGAATGTTTCAATGTTTTGGCGGGCCCGGTCAGATTGGCCATAGCACAATCCGTCGCGGGATCTAACAGCCAGCACGGCGCAATCCATGTAGCGAGACAATGGGCTGCACTACGCTTTTCGGCCTCATGTCCGATGGCGTCGCAACTCGTTATGCACCAGAAAGCCGGTCAATGGTTGAAGGCGGATTAGTTGGTCAAATCTAATCGATCTTACCTGCGCTTGAACGGGCGGCAAGCTGACTGGCAGCAGTGCGTGACGCCGGCATGCCGCGCACAGCATCTTGTAGAAAAGCTGGAACGAACTTCGCTGCGGACGCGAGACGCCAGAACGCAGGCCGAAATGTTCTTTGCATGTTTGAGGCCGGATTTGCGTACGAAGGCCGTAATCGAAATCTTTGCCACCTGCGCGGCCAATTTGCGAGGGGATGTCGCATTTCACGGCGGGGGCGGCTGACAGTAACACGAAATTGCACGAGCAGAGCAACGTGTAGCGTGCCTCACGTGTCATCCAGAAAATCCAATTGATTGAACATGTCCTGGTCAACTCGCCCTGATCCTAACTCGCACGCAGAACTGTTGACGTATCTCGTCGTGTCGCAAGTGATTCGACATCATCTCACCGGAAAATGGCTAACGGCGGAACACGCGGTTGAATCAACCCACCTCTGGATGTCTGTGAACGAGCGGATCGATCTGTTGGCCCGCGTATCGCTGGCTACTGAGGCTCAGTGTCTCGCGGCGCGGCTGCTCAGTATGTCCACGGTCAAGTTCGACGCAAACGCTCTCGGAGGAGCCTTTGGCAGATCTGGTCACCTCGAGTATCGGTCTCCGGTCGTAGCAGAGGTTCATCATGCGTGCATGGTGCACGTGACGTCGCGATTCGCTCCGCCGGAGTACTCGGTGTGGCGTGGCGAGGAATAGGGTAACCCGCTCCTCCAGTTGCTTCTTCCAGTCTGGGATCTGGTTCGGATGGACATCAAATTGCTGGGCCAGCTCTGCCAGGGTCTTGTCGCCCTTGAGCGCCGCGAGTGCCACCTTTGCCTCGAACGGCGGTGATGTTTTCGTCGATTGCCGAAATATGCCGAATCGCAACGTCTTCGACAAAGGAAACATAGGACGGCCTCAAATCTGAAGTGCAACACCGTTTCGTATAAGGTGTTGCGGTGCACGAAAGAACTCCATACCAGCAACTTCAAGCTGAAGCGTCGTAAGCGGCTCGCGCCGGCCGTTATAGACGGTGATTGAGAGAGAGACACCAAAGTGATGCCCATCGTTTCCGATCTGATGGGCATCACTTTGTCACAGTCTGAAGAGAAGAAGCCGCGTACCCGGATGGGCCGCCCGAATTACACACGGGAGCTTCGTGAGCGACTGGCAGCAGCGGCTTGCGAGCCGGGTGTGTCGGTCGCGAAACTGGCGCGGGAGAACGGCATCAACGCGAACATGCTGTTCACGTGGCGGCGGAAATATCTGGCCGATCAGCAAGCTCGATCTGATGGGCTCATTCTGGTCGTACTGGTAAGCGACACAGCAGCGGAGGTCGTTGCTTCGCCTCAGGTAGAACCTCGAGCGCACGACACGAAGCCTGCAGCACCGGCCGGCACGATCGAGATCCGGATCGGTCGCGCGGTATTCAAGCTGGACGGCCTGTTCGATGCCGATATCTTGCGGATCGTGTTGGGGAGTCTGCGTTCATGATTTCCCTCCCGGCAGGCACGCGAATCTGGATCGCTGCGGGCGTCACCGATATGCGTGCAGGGTTTCAGGGACTAGGGGCAAAGGTGCAAACAGCGCGAGCTACTGCCTTGGCGTGTGGCCGACAAGCTACGCAAGCCAGCCAGTCCACCGGCCCCCACTCCCACCGACAAGTCCAGATCACCATCGTGCCTCACGCGCACGCGCGTGGATGAACGGCCTGGGTGAGCTTGCAATTACCCACTTCTGTTCAGGGCGAGTTCATATCCCAGCTGAATGTCTGTAAGGCGCTGCATGCCGCGCCACATAACTGTATTGCCCGGGGGCGGGTCGCTGGCGCGTGCGAGATAGCCTCCGAGTCGTGCGACCTTGATCAGGTTTCGCAAGAGCGGCGGTGCCTGCGTGGTAAGCGGTGAGTCAGAAACCACACGCTCGAGCAAATCGATTTCGGCTGGTGTGAACGCCGCGTCGACAGGGGCCTCGGGTGCACACCGACTAATCATGATGAGCCAGAATACGCGCCAGCTCAGGATGCAAAACACTGAAATCAGGTTCGCAAGTCGGTCGGCGGTGCGCAGCTTCGAGTCTTCAGCCTTGCACCCGGACTTGAGAATTTTGTGGAAGGTTTCAATCTTCCAGCGCATGGCGTACCAGTCGAGTTTCTCGATTGCTTCGGCACGTGATCGGACCGAGAGGTTGGTCAGCAGCTTCCATTCGATTCCGGAGCGCCCGGGCGGCACCTCACGCTCATGCGCGTGAATCACCGTAAGTTGCAGCGCCGGATAACGATTCTGCTTACCGATGGGCGGCAACACTGTCATTCGCTGGTAGAGGACCTCAAGGGTCACTGTCATCGGATGCCCCTTCGCGTCGCGAATCTTGACACGGTGCACTCCTTTGACCTTAACCTGTTCCATTTCGTCCGCAATGGTGTGCTGACCATCGCCCGCGAGCCGGTCAACGCAGGTTCGTACGAGAAAGTATGTGCATAGATCGTGCGCCGTACAAAACAGTTCGTAAATGTCGCTTTCCCGATCGCCAACATGAACGCAACGCACCGGTTCGCCGAGCAGCGCTGTTGACTGACGCATGTTCTCGAACCACCGATAGCTTTCCTTCTCCTCAATTGGAACCCGCGTGGGATTGATGTGCCGCTTCAGCGCGGTAGTACCTTTGAACTTGTTTCTAGTCCAGAACCTCACCGCCGCCAGACCGAGCGGCAATCCCTCCGGGGTGACAACCAGACTCGAATGCATCAGGATGCCGCATTGCGTTAGCGGTTTCAACAGCCCATGTTTGCCCCGCTGGACAGATGTCTTGCCTGTGTAGCCAATAAGCTCTGGGCGCTCCCGCTGATACGAGAATGTCGTCGTATCTTGAAGCACGAGAATGGCGCCTTGCGTCGCCTTGAAACGATCGGCACTCGCCTGGAAGTGACCGCTCAGGATGTCCTGCTCGCTGACCCGATCGTTGGACAGGAATCGGTAAGCGGCTTTCGTTGAGGCCCAATCCTGACACGCGAAGGGAATCGGTTGGCCCATGCCTGACCACAATCGCTCCAGCACGATGCCAAACCGCTTGCGTAGTCTTGCATCCTGAAATTCGCCCGCCTCGACTTCCTTGTCGAACCACGCTCGTTCGTCCGCCTGTCGGTTGCCGACCATCTCGCTCGCACACGAAATATGACGAAGGCCAGGTTACCAGGTTTCGCGCCAGAGTTGTGGGTAATTGCAAGCTGGGTGAGCCGCTTACAGAGCGTTTCGTCATTGCAAGCCTGCATCTGCAGGGTTCGAGTGTCAGGACCATAGCACGGATACTTGGGCGCTCGCCGGCCACCGTTAACCATGAACTGACGCGAAACAGCTCTCCTGCAGGCTACGCATCGTTGCCTGCTGAAGTGCTCAGCGCCGCACGCCGCAGCGCGGGCCGCCGTTCCACAAAGCTTTGCCTGCAAAGCGTCTGCTGGCGTATCCTTCTCACTCTGCTCGAGTGGAAATGGTCGTCCCAGCAGACATCGTGCACACTCAAGCGCCTGTATCTGACTGACCCGACCCAGCAGGTTTCGCACGAAGCCATCTACACGGCCATCTACGCGCAGCCGCGCGGCGAACTGCCTGCCTGCGTCGTGGCCACAGCACGCGCATGCCGCGTACACGGGGCACAGACCGGCGCGGACAGACTCCCGACATAGTCAGTATTCGTGTGCGATCGCCCGAAATCGAGGACCGGCTGCTGCCCGGACACTGGGAAGGCGACTTCATCAGGGGGCTGGCAACCAGTCCCCGGTAGGTTTCTGGTTGAACGGGTCAGCCGCTTAGTGCTGCTCGCAAAGATGGAAGACGCCACCACCGCTTCAGCGCTGGTGGGCTTCTCCGCCAACTTAATTCGATTGTCGCGCCACTGCGCCAGAGCTTCACCTACGACCAGGGCAAAGAAATATCGCGGCATAAAGAGCTCACTGCCGCAACTGGCGTGAACGTGTACTTTTGCGACCCGCACAGCCCCTGGCAACGCGGCACTTGCGAAAACCCCAACGGGCTGCTGCGAAAGTATCTGCCGAAAGGCACTGACCTTTCGGTCTACAGTCAGGACGAACTCGACGCCATGGCCGACAGTCTGAATAGCCGGCCTCGTGCAACTGACGACTTCCATTCATCATTCGAGGCCTTCGCCGCGACCCTCGCATCAGCGAGTTAACCTCAAGACTCTAAACATTCGTAACCGTCCGACCGCGACCGTTCTTGACGGCGTGTTGATATCGAGCAGTTAAACGCGGCGCGTTGAGTTCAGGCGATGTTGTGGTGAAGGTGATCGGCAACGACCCATGGCAACAGTTCGTCGACGCGATTGACGGGATGCTCGGCGATGCGAGCGATGAGGTGGCGCAGGTAGGCCTCGGGATCAAGGCCATTCAGTTTGGCAGTACCGACCAGGGTGTAGATTGCGGCCCCGCGTTCGCCGCCGCTGTCGGAACCGAAGTGCAGGAAGTTTTTCCGGCCGAGAGCGACGGCACGTAAAGCGCGTTCGGCTGCGTTGTTGTCGATTTCCACGGCGCCGTCATCGACGTACAGCGTGAGCGCCGCCCACTGATTCAGCGCGTAGTTGATGGCTTTGGCGGTATCGCCTTTCTGCGACACCGTACCCAATGTCGAGCGCAGCCAGATCTCGAACGCATCGAGTAGCGGACGCGCCTGCTCTTGCCTGACACGTCTTCGTTCGTCTGGTGGCTTGCCGCGAATCGCGGCCTCAATTGCGTACAGTTCACCGATCCGGCGCAACGCTTCAGTATTGACCTCGTTCCTGCGTGCGACGAACAGATCGTGGAATTTGCGGCGCGCGTGTGCCATGCATGCCGCCTCACGCACATCACCACCCTCGTAGATCGCGTTGTACCCCGCGAACGCATCGGCCTGCAACGTTCCCCTGAAGTCCTTCAGATGGGCCTGTGGATATTCACCAGCCCTGGTGGGGCTGTATGCGAACCAGACCGCTGGCGCGTCCTTCGAGCCAGCCGGCCGGTCATCCCGAAAGTACGTCCAGAGCCGTGCGGTACGGGGCTTGCCATTGCCGGGCTCCAGCACAGGTACCGGCGTGTCATCCGCGTGAATCTTCGAGGCGCCCATCACATACCGGCGAACGACCTCTACGAGTGGCCGGAGCAACGCACTGCACTGGCCGACCCAGTCCGCGAGTGTCGAACGGCTGAGTTCCACGCGGTCGCGCGCATAGATCACTGACTGTCGGTATAGGGGAAGGTGGTCACAGAATTTGGCGACCAGGACATGCGCGAGCAACCCCGGACCCGGCATGCCGCGATCGATTGGCCGGCTGGGCGCGGCGCCCTGCACGATGCAGTCACAACAGGTACAAGCCTTCTTGAGTCGCCGGTGACGAATCACTCGCCAATGCCCCGGTACATAGTCGAGTTGCTCGGAAACGTCCTCGCCGAGGTCGCCAAGCGCGCCGCCGCATTGCGGACAGCACGCGTCGTCGGGCTGATGAACAATGTCTTCGCGCGGCAGATGTTCCGGAAGTGGTTTGCGTCCCGTCGGCTTGCCGGCTTCTGGGCGGGGCCTTGTCGGTGCGTCGACCGTCGCCGCGCCATCGTCGGCCTGCAGATCTTCGAGACGCAATTCCAGTTGCTCGATCTGGCGATCAATCTTCTCCGACTTGCGCCCGAACTGCATGCGCTGGAGCTTCGCGATCCACAGCTTCAGGTGCTCGATCTCGAGCGCCCGGTCGGAGAGTGTCTTCTGGAGCGTCGTTACAGTGTCGCGCAGATCCGCGAGCTCGCCTTCGCGCTCACGTAACGCCGCCCCACGCGCGAGCAAACGAGCCTTCAAGGCCTCGATATCGTCCGGAAGCGTAGCGTCGCTGGATGCCATGAAGGCAGTTTACGCGCGTGCATTGCGCTACGCCCGCGTTGTCACATACGTTTACAAAGCACTGCAGGGGCGGGCTGCATCGACGGGTTGTCGCCAGTCAAATCCTTCGAGCAGAAGGCCGAGTTGAGCGCTGGTCAACGAAACAACACCGCCGTCAGCACGAGGCCACGCAAAGCGCCCACGCTCCAGGCGTTTGGCGAACAGGCATAGGCCGCCGTCGCGCCAGTACAGGCACTTGATGAGGTCGCCAAGCCGCACGACATTCAACATACCGATCGCAAATCGTTACGATCGCATACCGCTGGCATCCCGCCTACGGCCAGGAATACAGGCTGGTCCGTCGTACTGGGCGCCGCGGAAATCAGATGGTTCACCTCGACGTGCCGCAACAGATCTCCCGCGAGTTGCCGGCCTGGATGCTCGATGCGTCGATATGCTCGGCAATGTCGCTCGGCGAACCGCGAGTGAGCGCCGAAGCGCTGGCCTTCCTGTGTCGCATCCTGTCTGAGCGAAAGCGCCACTCCGTCGAAGGAGGATCATCGAAACCTCTGTCAACGGAGGGCCATTCCGATGAGACGACTGCAAAGAGAACCCGGCGTACAGCTTCCGCTGGAACTGTATCGAGATCCAACCTTCAACGCAGCCATCGTGGGGAATCGACGGGAGGAAGTGATCGAAGCGCTCGCAGCACTTCTGCTGGAAGCGCTGGGCAGACCGGTGAACACAAACGACCCAGGAGATCGTGATGAGCCAGAAGATTTCCGCTGAGCATCTCTGCCGCGGTGCAGTCGTTTATGTCCGGCAGTCAACCATGAGCCAGGTGGTGGAGCACACGGAGAGCCAGAATCGTCAGTACGCGCTCGCCGAATCTGCGCGAGCCATGGGCTTTGCTTCAGTAACAACCATCGACGATGATCTTGGACGTTCGGGGTCCGGCAGTGTCGAGCGGCCTGGATTCCAGAAGCTGGTCGCGTCAGTGTGCGCAGGATCCGTCGGCGCCGTGTTCTGTCTCGAGGCTTCACGACTTGCGCGCAACGGCCGCGATTGGCACCATCTCATTGATCTTTGCGCACTGGTCGGCACGGTCGTGGTTGATCACGACGGTATTTATGACCCCAGGCTGGTCAACGATCGACTCCTGCTTGGACTCAAAGGAACGATGTCGGAGTACGAACTCAGTCTGCTGCGACAGCGCGGCATTGCCGCCCGTGATTCGAAGGCCCGGCGTGGGGAGTTGCGCTTCGCGCTACCTCCCGGCTACTGCTGGAACGAGCTTGGACAGATCGAGATGGATGCGGACGAGCGGGTTGCCGAGGCGATCCGGGTGCTATTCCGTAAGTTTCGCGAACTCGGCAGTGCCCGTCAGGTGCTGCTATGGGCCATACAATCGGATGTCAAGCTGCCCGTAACGCGGCACGGCCCCGCCGGCATCCGGATCGAATGGAGCCGGCCTGCATATCACACGGTTGTCCAGATACTGGAGCATCCGGTTTATGCTGGGGCGTATGTGTTTGGAAGGACGACCCACCGCACTGCTGTCATCGACGGACGGGCTCGCAAGACTGAAGGCCACTCCAAACCGATGAGAGACTGGAGCGTCCTGCTGCGGGACCATCACCCTGGGTATATCACGTGGGATCAGTTCGAGGAGCATCAAAGGATGATTGCCGAGAACACACACATGAAGAAGCGAGCCTCCCGCCGATCTGCTCGTGGCGGGCGGGCCTTGCTGACTGGCCTGGCTCGATGTGGCCGATGCGGTCGAATGATGCGAGTCAACTACGGCACGAGAGCCGGTCACGCGCATCGCTATTATTGCCGCGGCGACGAAGCACACGTCGGAGCATTTCGCTGTATCGGAATCGGTGGAATACGTATCGACAAAGCGGTGGCGGCCGCAATTCTCGAAGCGGTTTCGGAGCATGCAGTGGAAGCGGCCGTTCGCGCTGCACAGCAAACATCGCGCGCAGGCGATGATGTGCGTCGCGCGTTAGCCTGCGAACTCGAGGAAGCGCGCTACGATGCCTCTCTTGCCGCACGCCGGTATGAGGTTGTCGATCCGACGAAACGATTGGTTGCACGCGAGCTTGAAGGGCGTTGGAATACGGCCCTTGAACGTGTCGCTCATCTCGAAGAGCGCGCAGCGCTTCTGGACCGCGAGGTTGCAAGCCGGCCCGCGATCGACCAGACGCAGTTGATGACGCTCGCGCGCGATCTCCCGGCGGCGTGGAATGCGCCGGGCACCGATATGCGAACAAAGCAGCGGCTGACCCGCATTCTCATTCAGGAAGTCGTGATTGATCTGGATGACATCACGAATGAAGCGGTCGCCACGGTTCATTGGACGGGTGGTCGGCACACAGAACTGCGAGTTGCGCGGGTAAATGTTGGTCGATATCCATCCAGCCAACACTTCAGTGCTGTTGAGGTCATGCGCAAGCTCGGTGGACAGTGGCCGGACAGGGAGCTTGCGGTGACCATGAACCGGATGCGATGCAAATCGCCAGACAGCAGGACCTGGACCACGGTTCGTGTTACCGAAATGCGTGAACGGCTGGGCATTGCGCCTTTCGATCCAACCGCGTCGCATGCGGAGACGATCAGCGTGGAAGAGGCCTCACGACGACTGGGAATCTACGGGAGCTCGATTCACCGCCTGATACGGGAGGGAATACTGCCTGCGACTCAACTCATGCCCTCCGCGCCTTGGCAGGTTCCTGTTGCTGCGCTCGATTCCGACGCCGTCAGGGCAGGTGTACAGGCTATAAAGGACAGGCGACCGCCTCACTTCAAAGCCCGACAGGAAGCAGATAAGTCACTCAAGCTGCCAGGCTTCTAACCAAAGGATGCACTATGTCACGAGACTCCCACGTTTGCCCCTGAACACGAAGATGTGGCCAGAGAATGGATCCTTCGCCAGCACGGTCTGCACCTTCGCGGCCAGGCCGTCGAAGCCGCAGCGCATATCCGTAAATCCGGCGGCAACCCAGATGCGCGTGTTTGCCAGCGGACCAATCATCGGATCAGGCACTGGATCACCACGCGCAGCGTGTCGGGATCGACGCTCCCTTCAACGTGTACCTCGCCCCGTGGCAACTGGATTCGGATCGTGCCGGGCGCCTGTGCCGCAGGCGTCGATGCATCCGGTTCGGCCGCGCCGCTGTCGCTGGCCTCATTCACGGTGACCGGCAGCAAGGCGCATTCGCGACCGTTCACGCCAAGGCGTCCATCCAGATACTGCTTGCGCCAGTCGAACAGCTGATTCGCGTTCACTTCGTGACTGCGTGCAATCTCCGCCACCGAACGTCCACTGGATAACGTCTCTTCGACGATCTGGCGTTTCTCGTCCACGGTACGCCGGCGATACTTCCGGGCGCCTTTGACTTCGGTGAATTCAGTCACTGTGTCCATGATTCCTTTGTGGACACAGTCACATTTGTGCCCCCGGAAAGCATGGCGTCGCCTTCATCAGGCGTCTATACGGTCAGGGTCGGACGGTTACAAACATTCATCCCGCTGTTGCGCTTCACCCTCGAAACCGTCAGAAAAAAATCTGATGACCACATTTTTACAGATGCGCTCCTTACCGTAGTTTGAGGCTGCAGATCGTGACGATGAAAGCGGGTTCCATTGCTTGAAACCCCTATGTTCCGAGCCGCCGTAAGCAGATGGGCTAAAACGCCAACATGTTGGCGTTTTCCGTCACCGGCATTACGTCGGAAGGTGGCCTATGTATGATGCACTGCAACTGAAGACCAACCGTTTTTTGTACAGGTGAGAGTCACAATTGCGTTGGCGACAAATGCAATGGCAGCTCATCATTCGAGAATGAGGAGCCCTCTTGGAGGAGTTGAGGATGCGCGAAATGCGCGTGGTGCCACAACAAGTACAGATAGCTTCTCAATCGAACTGAGCCAGTGGGGATTGATGTGACACGTAGCGCCGTTAAACGGCGCTCTCGCTATTTCACCGATAGGTGCCGGTTTCTCTGACATGCGTAGCCAGGTTCGAAAAGAGTGCATGACAGCGCGAACGCCCTCTCATCCGTGAGGATGGGTGAGATGGATCGCTGCGGGGAAAAAATATGGTGGAGATTTTCCGACTCTGCCTGACGATTAAAATTAGTCAGTTGTGTCGCGTTGTGGGACAGGGCTTTCTACTGTGGGAGTTGGCGATGGTTGAACAGGGTGGCGAAAGGATATCTGGAGGGGATGCTCTGATGGGTTCGAACTGCATTACTCCCATTGACTGCACCGGTGTTCTGCAAAAACTGCATATGGAGGCTCCATGAGCACGGTATTCAGGATGGGAAGTCAGCCGATAAGCGCTAGCTCTTACGGACTCCTAGCTCGCGTTGCCGACATCGCCCTAGTCATTGTTTGCGCGGTAACTGCAGCAAAACTGAGATTTGCCGACGTCCACTTGGATAGCGCCATCGTGGCGTTCTCATGCGCCTTCACGCTTGCGATCTTTCCTGCATTCGGGATCTACCAGTCGTGGCGCGGCAGGTCAATGTTCTCGCTCGTTGGAAGAATCACGCTTGCGTGGCTTATCGTCCAATGTGGAACTGTTTTCGTGGTCTTCTTCCTTCACAACTCAGATTTGATTTCGCGTCTCTGGTGGGCCTACTCTGTAGGCTTAACGGTCGTAGCCTTCATTGCGATCAGGCTTCTTTGCTACCGTGTATTGCGCTCCCTAAGAAGAGCTGGGATGAATCTGCGAATGGTCGCCGTCGTTGGACGCGGAGCGTATACCCAGCGAATCCTGGATCATCTTGCACGGTCGCCAGAGAGCGGGTTCCGTGTGACTGCTACGTTCGAAGGCAACCTTGCAACGGAGAGCGTCAACGCTGAGATTTCAACTCCTGCGGCACACTTCGGGGGTCTTTCAGAAAGAATACGTGATCTAAGCATTGACGAAATATGGCTCGCATTACCGCTTTCCGAAGAAGCAGTTATCTCAAAGTTCGTCGACGAATTTCGGGATGATTTGGTAAATATTCGACTTATGCCCGATGTGAGTTCGCTCGCGATATTCGACGGAAAGCTAAGTTCCCTGATCGGCTTTCCAGCCATAGATTTGGCAGCCTCTCCATTGCCTCCGCAAGGTTTACTTGGGAAGGCAATTTTTGATCGGACGTTTGCGCTGCTCGCCATTTTATCATTAGCACCTCTAATGACTGCAATAGCAATCGCTATCAAACTGACATCAAAGGGGCCGATATTCTTTACGCAGCGAAGAAAAGGCGCTGAGGGGCGTATATTCCGGATCTTTAAGTTCAGGACAATGCGACCGAATAGCGACAAGCCGGGCATTGTTATTCAAGCAACCCGCAACGACTCCAGAGTAACGCCTGTCGGAAAATTCCTTCGTCGTACAAGTCTGGATGAGCTTCCACAGTTCATCAATGTTTTGATTGGCGACATGTCCGTAGTTGGCCCTCGCCCGCACGCAATCGAGCACGACGAACAGTACCGGAAACTAGTTGATCAATATATGCAACGTTATCGGGTGAAACCGGGCATAACCGGCTGGGCACAGGTTAATGGATTTCGCGGTGAGACAGATCGCGTCGAAAAGATGCAGAAGAGAGTCGAGCACGACCTTTTTTATCTGAAAAACTGGTCATTTACCCTTGATATGCGAATCGTTTTGGCGACATTCGTCAAGGGTATCGTCCATCGAAACGCATACTGAAAGAACACAGGGTCGGGCCGAGTTTTTGCGAAGGTCGTAACTGAATTTGTCTATAGGAAAAACGTAATGGTCGGGGCGAAAATTGTTGGACGGGGGGATGAGTTGAGGATCATTGCAAGACAGAGTGTCTTCATGCTGCGGCGTTTGGGAACACTGATTCCAATCATTGGAGTCGCTCTGAGTCTCGTAGCCTGCGGAGTGGCTCCCGGTATGCGTATGTCGCAACCGGCGCAGCTCCCCGTAACGGACGCAACTTCGGCCGGTGGTGTCCGGCAGCTCGATATCCCAATCGAAGAGATTAACCTTAGTCTGATCAAGCAACTGCGCGATCAGGCAACGAACCAGCAAAGCCCCGCAGTTCTCGCGTTGCTATCGCAGCCAAAGGAGAAGTACACCGTAGGTATCGGTGACGTTCTCCAGATCACCGTCTGGGATCATCCGGAATTCGCTGAGGCCGTGGGGGCGCAGCCAAACACCGTTGCGCGCGCGAGCGATCCTTCGCAAGGCGTTATCGTGGATCAAGATGGCAATATACAGTTCCCTTACGTCGGGGTATTGCGAGCGGCGGGCCTGCGGACTGAGGAAATACAAAGATCTCTTACCGGTAGCTTGTCGCGGTATTTCACTCATCCTCAAGTGACCGTGCGTATTGCATCATTTCGGTCCAAGAAGATCTATTTGGATGGGGAGGTTCATAATCCCGGTGCTGTGCCATTGACCGACATACCGATGAATTTTTTTGAGGCGGTGGCAGGAGGTGGGGGATTCACCGCTGGTGCAGACCAAAGCCGTGTCGTGGTGGTTCGCCGCGGGGCTACATATCGAATCGACTTCCCAAAGATGCTTGAGAAAGGAGTCAACCCGGCGCAGTTGATTTTGCGAGATGGTGATTTCGTACGCGTTTTGGCGCGTGACGACAACAACATCTTTGTGATGGGCGAGGTTACGAAGCCAGCAATTGCGGTGCCGATGAAAGACGGGGAAATTACTTTGAGTCAGGCTATAGCTCAAGCTGGGAGCATTAATTCAAACACCGCAGACGCCGCACAGTTTTATGTTATCCGGGGCTCTATGAACGGCACGCCGCAGGTCTTTCACCTCAACGCGAGTTCACCGGTTTCGATGGTGCTGGCAAATGAGTTTCCGCTAGAACCTAAGGATATCGTATATGTTGACGGGAACGGGCTGGTTCGGATCAGTCGAGTGCTTAACTTGTTGTTGCCAGCGATTAACGCGGGGTTGGCGGGGGTTTACTACACGAAGTAATCTCGGCTGAAAGTGCGAATCTCATACCGAACGCAGGATAGGAAAATGAAAATTACTGTAATTGGCTCTGGCTACGTCGGCCTCGTCACGGGCGCATGCTTAGCAGAGGTTGGAAATGATGTTTTTTGTCTCGACCTCGACCAAAAGAAAATAGATCGACTGAAAAGCGGAGACGTCCCCATTTATGAACCCGGGCTTCCCGAGATCATTAGCAGAAACGTATCAGCATCGCGACTTCAGTTTTCCTCCGATGTCCGGGCAGCGGTCGATCATGGGGATATTCAGTTCATTGCGGTCGGAACGCCGCCGGGTGAGGACGGCTCCGCAGATCTTCAGTACGTCCTGGCAGCAGCGAAGAACATTGCGCGCTACGCCAACACGTACAAGATCGTTGTGAACAAATCCACTGTTCCAATCGGGACCGCGGAGCGTGTACGCGTTGCGATGGATTCCGTATTTGTCGAACGGGGTGTGAGCAGCGGTTTTTCCGTCGTGTCGAATCCAGAATTTCTTAAGGAGGGCGCGGCAGTTGAGGACTTTATGCGTCCCGATCGGATCATCATCGGGATCGGCAACGAACAGAAAGACGCAGTT
This sequence comes from Paraburkholderia sp. BL6669N2, assembly GCF_003387275.1. NCBI lineage: Bacteria > Pseudomonadati > Pseudomonadota > Betaproteobacteria > Burkholderiales > Burkholderiaceae > Paraburkholderia > Paraburkholderia sp. BL6669N2. Next base: position 244,278 of record NZ_QUNA01000003.1, read on the forward strand.
GCTCGTGAAGCGATGGCTCGTCTCTATAAGCCGTTCAATCGAAATCACGAGCGAACGTTGTTCATGGATACGCGGTCGGCTGAGCTGACGAAGTATGCCGCAAATGCAATGCTCGCCACCCGCATATCATTCATGAACGAGATGGCAGAGTTGGCCGAAAAGGTCGGCGCTGACGTGGAAGACGTGCGTCAGGGTATCGGATCCGATCCGCGCATTGGCTATCACTTTCTTTATCCAGGATGCGGCTATGGGGGTTCGTGCTTCCCTAAAGATGTAAAGGCACTTGTCAGAATTTCGGAAGAACTTAATTCGGATGCCGTAATTTTGAAATCTGTCGAACTTAGAAATGCACGTCAAAAAGGCTTATTGTCGGAGAGGGTGGTCGCCCGCTTTGGGCCGGACCTGACCAATAAACGATTCGCAGTTTGGGGACTTTCATTCAAGCCGAACACGGATGACATGCGTGAAGCTCCGAGCAGATATCTAATAACGAGCTTGCTCGAGCGCGGCGCCAAAGTATTTGCGTATGACCCAGTCGCAATGAAGGAAGCGGAGATCACAATTGGAAATGATCTGAAAGGCAACATTTTTTCTGAAAATATCCAATATGTCAGCGACAAGATGGATGCAATTGCCGGTGCTGATGCCCTGATCATCGTCACTGAATGGAAGGAGTTCCGCAGCCAAGATCTTTCGCGTGTGCGCGACCTATTGAAAACCCCCGTTATCTTCGACGGGCGAAACATCTACGACCTCGAAATTATGGATTTGCTGGAATTCGAATATCACGGGATCGGCCGACAAAATAATATCGCTAAGAGCTGTTACCCCAATGCGAGACAAAGGTAATGGAGTCAATTCTTATTGTCTGCACGGGGAATATATGCCGAAGTCCGATGGCTGAGGGCTACCTCAAAGAATATCTTTCCGGGATTAAGGTCGAATCTGCAGGCGTAGACGCCGTTGTTGGAAGCGGCGCCGATAAATTTGCAAAATCCGTGATGGCGGACGTTGGCATCGACATCGAAGCTCACCGCGCTAGGCAATTCGAGAGTTGGATGTGCAAAGCGTACGATCTAATTCTAGTTCTGGACCGGTCGCAACGAGAATACATCGAGCGGGCCTCCCCGTTTTCCAGAGGGAGAATATTTCCTTTTGAAAAGGAAGGGGGGGAAATTGAGGATCCGTTCCGCGGGGGTATCGACAAATTTAGACGCGTATACACCGAAATTGAACGAAGCGGTGCATTTTGGCTGAACCGGCTTGAGCAACTCTGCACGGCATCTGTTCGCGGGTAAATATGCTGCAAGGGTATCGTGCTCGTGATTATTTCTAAAACTAGGTTAAAAAAGCTGACTAAATGAATACTCCGTCTCTAAAAAGCCAGCGAGATCAAGAAGTAGTCGAGGAGTACTCGTACCCGCTTCTCGATGTTTTGCTCGACCATAAACGGGTGGTGGCGTCCGTTTTTGTGCTGTTCTTGTTGATCGGCGTTGCGTATGCATTTTTGGCTCGACCGCAATACGAAGCGGATATCCTCGTTCAAGTCGAGGATAGCCCGCAGAACACGGTCTCGAAGGGTGTATTGGGCGACGTGTCGTCGCTCTTCGACGTCCAGTCGACGGGCCAAGATGAGACACAAATTATCCAGTCCCGGAGGGTCGTTACTGCAGCGGTCGACAAGGTCAAGCTATATATCGACGCGCAGCCACGATATTTCCCCCTGATTGGATTTTGGACTGCAAAGTACAGGTCAGATCGCGCACTAGGCCTCTCAAATCCTGGGGTATTTGGGGTAGGTGGTTTCGCGTGGGGCGACGAGCGCATTGACGTTGATGTTTTCGATGTGCCGCAAGTCGACGAGGACGACAAATTCAAACTGACGATCCTCCAAAAAGGGGTATATCAGCTCGACGGGTCTGATCTTGATGCCCCTGTCGTTGGTGTAGTCGGGAAGGAAGAAGTCTTCCAGACCGCAGTAGGCACAATTCGTCTGAAGGTCGCGAATGTCCATGCGAACCCCGGAACTAGGTTCAATCTCTATCGGCACTCGCGCCTCGACACTATTCAACAGCTTCAGAATCAGTTGATTGTCCAACAAACGGACAAACAATCGAATGTGATGTCTGTTTCGCTCACTGATACGAATCCAGAAAAAATAACGGAGATTGTTAACGAGATTGGGCAACAGTACGTGTTTCAGAACGCTCAACGTAAAGCGGCGCAGGCTGCGCAGTCGTTGGAGTTCTTGAATCAACAGCTTCCCGAACTCAAGAGAAATCTGGAACTTTCAGAGCAGCGATACACGGATTTTCGCAATCGGCACGGGACAATTGACCTTTCACAGGAGGCGTTGCTGGCGTTGCAGCAGTCGTCGCAAGACGAGGCACAGATTGTCGAGTTCGAAGCCAAGCGAAGCGATCTTTTGCAACGATATGCATCAAATCACCCTTCTGTGATTGGTTTGGGCAAGCAAATCGAGACACTCCAGCAGGACCAGAAGCGCATTTTGGCGAAGATCCTAACGCTGCCGAATTTGCAACAGGACGCCGTCAGACTTCAGCTCGATGTCAATATTGACACGCAGCTCTATGCGTCGTTGCAGAACAGTGCCCAGGAACTCCAGCTTGTCCAAGCGGGCGCGACGGGTAACGTGCGAGTCGTTGATCACGCACTGGTGCCAGAAGTTCCGGTGAAGCCGCGAAAGGCGCTTGTCGTAGCGATCGTGGCCGTACTTGGTTTCCTGTGCTCTATCGCCGTGGCCATACTGCACGACCTGTGGTTTGGTGGAATCACGTCGGCGGCGGAGATCGAGCAACATACCGGTCTTCACGTGTATGCATCGGTGTTTCAATCGAATAACGAAACTGCTGCTGAAAAAGAGAGGCGCTTAGGTACTCTGGCCGACTGCCATCCGAATGATGTGGCAGTCGAGGCACTGCGCAGTCTAAGAACCGCTCTCCAGTTTGCTTTGCTCGATGCGAAAAATAACTTGGTGCTTATCACCGGTCCCGCACCGTCAGTCGGTAAATCGTTTGTTGCAAGTAACCTCGCTGGTTTGCTTGCAACGGGAAATAAGAAGGTGCTCTTGATCGACGCGGACATTCGGAATGGGCGCTTGCATGCGATCTATGGGAAAGAGCGAGAACGCGGTTTGACGGAAGTCATCACTGGGAGTGCGAGGTTCGAAGACGCGCTTCATCGGGACGTCTCGAAGGGTTTGGATTTGCTCACCACTGGCATATTGCCGCCGAATCCATCTGAAGTGCTTGATAGCCCGCGCATTACGGAGTTGCTTGAGAGGCTGAAGTCCGGCTATGACTTGATTGTCTTCGACACCGCGCCCGTGCTGGCCGCGGCCGACGCGGAATTGTTAAGTCGACACGTCGGCACCGTCTTGCTGGTGGCGCGTGCCGGGTTCTCCAAGATCGGGGAGATCGCAGAGGCAACGAGGCGTCTTAGGCAAGTGCCAGCTCACGTCGCTGGCGTGGTTCTGAACGGAGTGAATGCGAGTCGCGGCCGCTATCGTTATGGGTCGAAGTACGGCGGCTACCGCTATTACGCATACGAATATATAAAGGCCTCGCAGAAAAATAGATCAAGGCTTCTTCAATTTTGGAAATGATGTAACAGTCCATGATTCGCAGGGTTGTCGCCCTATCGTAGACACCCTGCAGTTCCCATGATCTACGCAAGGCACTTTTCATTCGAGGCTCAAGTTGGCACAAGACATCTTGCTTTTATGTGTGGACTACAAGAATGATGAAGAAACTGAGGCGTTTGTCCGTGCCGTGTTTGCGGCCGACACCGCATCACGCGTATTTGTCTCTGTAGCAGACAACTCTGAAAAATCAGAAGCAGATTGGATTTCGTTCGCGACGAAATTTTGCAATTTTGGAGAAAGAATAATTGTTTCCGCGTGCGGGGGAAATCTAGGCTATTTTGGTGGTTTGAATTTCGCATATCAGAAAGGATTAGAAAAATTCAAGAACCAGAATTTCCTTTGCGTCGTTGTTTCAAACACGGATATTGAGCTGATAGGGCAGCACTTCTTCGATCGATTGACCGAAGCGGTCTCGGATTGCGAATATTCGAATGTGGGTGTGATTGCGCCCTCAATCCGATCATCGATTACGGGAGCCGATCAAAATCCTTTTTATCCGTACAAGCCGTCCCGTAAGAAATTCACGCTTCTCGGGAAAATATATTCGGTGTACACGTTCGCCGTAGCACATCGCCTGCTCGCGAACGTAAAGAAGGTCATTCACAATGCGACGCACGCAGAATCGAAATTAAAAAGAGACATTTACGGGGCGCACGGGTCGTTTATGGTGTTCCTCAAGCGTTACTTTGGGTCCGGCTTGGGATTCAATTATCCTGAATTTCTGTTTTGCGAGGAAATGTTTGTTGCAGAACAGTGCAAACAGGCAGGCCTCAGGACGGTATATCTCCCAGAGATTGAAGTTATTCATCGAGAACACTCAAGTACCGGGCTTATCCCAAGTCGAGAAATCGTCGAATATTTGCGTCGTTCCCACGAATTTTGTCGGGATAATTACTTCTGATGGAATATATAAACATAACGCTTCAGTTTGCTATGTGGCGAGTCGCGCTAAAAATCTTGAAAGCGCCGTTCCACCCAGTAGTGATTCTGTGCCAACTATGGTTCATAGTCGCATTATGCACGGGACTGTTTGCGCCGGACTACTACTACTCCCCCCTCGCATACATGATAGTAATCTGTATGGAGGCAAGTGCAATCTTAGGAGCGCTTGCGTATTTTCTCATCTCTTCTGACGGGATGAGTCATTCCGCTCGCAATCTTCCCTACGAATTTCAATACTTTCGGCCTATTATATATGGCTCGGTATTTTTTGGGTTTATTGCCATTACTTCGATTCTACGGACACAGGGAATCGGGATCGGGAAGTTGTTTTCTTTTAGCGGAATCTTAGAAATTAGTCATGCGATGTCGGTGGCGAGATATGAGGATCAGTTTCAGCTACCTCTTGGAGCACGATTAGGGCAGATGTTTATCTTCTTCAGTTCAGCAGTTTCCGGACTGATGAAATCTTTACACCCAAAGAAGTACAGAAAACATGAATACTTTGTCTCGATCATCCCTTCATTGATGATCGCACTCATCCTTACGACGCGCGCTGCCGTCCTGTTCAACCTTATTTTCTGGGTGTCCGGAAATTTTTGCGGCTCGCTCTTAGGGGGAGGACGGGTAAATCTTAAATTTTTTACGAAGCGTGTCGCTATCTATGGCGGTGGCGGGGCGCTCTTTATCGCCTTCATGTTTATTTCTCTACAGTTTCTTCGTGGAGGCATTACTGATATTAGCCGCCTTAACGAAGTCCTAATGCACTTACGACAATGGCCCGTCGGGAGTATTGGTGGCTTCAGCCTGTGGGTTGATTCTTATGATTTTCGATCAACGCTTACTAATGGGTATCTCACGTTCGTTGGGATTTTCGATTTATTTGGAATTCAAGCAAGAAAAGCAGGCCTGTATGACCAGTATGTCAATTTGGGCAGCGGAGACTCCTGGGGAAATATCTACACTGCGTTCCGCGGACTAATACAGGATTTCTCGATTTTGGGTGCTCTGGTTTATATGGGAGGCATTGGGTTCTTTAGCGCTCTGGCATTTGGGAAATGCGTGAACGGGCGGGTCGTCTGGGCCGCATTGCTGGTTGCGATGTACGGCTTCATCGTCTGGACTCCGATTGTAAGTTTCTTTAGCTACACCGCCCACATCGGCGCCTGCGTAGGTTTCGCGATTTACCTTAAGTATTTTAGCCGCCGGCGTAGGGTACTTCGCGCGGGAGTGCAGGGATGACTATGAACATTAGACGGCTGCCATTGTTCGTCATTGCCCGAGCCTGTCCGGCAATGAGTACGCTTGCAATTGCGTACACAGTTGAACGAATGATGGGTGCAGCAACTTACGGGCAATTTTCTCTCGTATTCACTGCATACCTGTCGGCCGCGGCGTTTTTCTTCGGCTGGATTTCACAGGGAGTTGCGAGATTCAGCAATGGTGAGGACGATTTATTAAGTACCGGACCTGAAGTATTTTTTGTGGGTTGGATCGCCTCGGTGACTCTTATTTTGACTTGCGCAGGCGTCGTATCTTTCTTCTGGGGGCCGCGGTCCGTCGTTTTCCTTTCGGCAGTTGCTGCGTGCGCCCAAGGTTTGCATTTGCTGGTTGTATCTATACATCAGGCGCGGTTCAGAATTAACGCTTATTTGAGATTAGAAGCGATCAGAGCTGCTTGTATTGCGACGTGTGTGATTCTACCGACTATCTATTGGGCCGAAAGTTTTACAGACCTAGTAGTGGGGCTCACAGCCGGTACTCTATTAGAGTTCGCCATCGTCGCGGTTTTTTTTAGGAAATACGTATCATTTAATAAGACCGCCACTAGCGAAATAGACGCAAGATTGCTTGAGGTGTTGCAGTACAGCTGGCCGATTGCCATCTGGCTTGCAACTTCCTTGGCCATTCCATTTATGGATCGATTCGTTTTGGGTCTGATTTCAAATAAATCAACTATGGGGCAGTATGCTTATCAATATGACATTGTATTTCGTTCCTTCACTTTCATCTTATTGCCAGTAACGTTGGTTGTGCAGCCATCAATTTTCAAGGCGTACTCAGAAAATGACATTTCGCTCGTAAAATCCCTGATCAGAAAAGGAATTATTCTTCAAAGTTTATTGGGTGGATTTCTCATTGTATTTCTGTATGCAGTTATATTCCATATTGGTAATTTTTACGGCAAAGGAATTCACCTCGATAAAGGTGTATTCGTGACTTTATCTGTTGCCGCATGTTGCTGGCAGATCGCATTAATGTGTCAAAAAGTTCTCGAGTGCAAGAAAATGATCATGCAAATGGTCGCACTTTTGTTTTTTTTGCTATCTCTGCGGAAGCCTGGTTCCGTCAATTCTTCTTTACCGCGTATTTGGCATGGCGGGTTTCTCTACTGGCGCGTTGCTAAGTGGAGCCACGTATTGCGCCATATCGCTTTATTTAGGGCGCAAGGCGCCGATGACCTTTTGATTTTTCAAAGAAAATAATGCGGGGGTTTGAAATGATTCTGTCGACTTTCATCTGTCTTGTTATTGTATTTTTTTACCCATACGTGATATTTCCTGTTGGACTTGTTTTTTTGCAAAAAATTATTAAGAAGTCCGAATCATTGGGTAATGGAAAATGGGAAGGCGAACTCCCCGAGGTCTCACTCATCGTTTCAGCATATAACGAGGAAAAGGTAATTCAAGAAAAAATCGAGAACGCGTTATGCTCAAAATATCCGAGCGCAAAGTTACAGATTATTGTCGCCTCCGACGGTTCGACAGATGGGACGGCCGACATTGCGAGGTCCTATAGTCAAGCGGGCGTTGTTCTGATGCACTCTGACACGAGACGGGGAAAAAACGCTTGCCTGAACGCCGCAGTCGGAATGGCGAAGGGTCAAATTATTGCATTCACGGACGCGAATGCAATGTTCGACGATATGGCGATTCAGTATCTTGTCGACGGATTCGACTCCGAAAAAGTCGGATGTGTAGTGGGTAAAGAGAGAAGGTCTGCAAAGAAAAATGATGGTACGTCGAAAAGTGACGGCGTTTATTGGAGGTTTGAAAATTGGATCAAGGAAGCGCTAAACCGATTCGGGTTAGTGATTGTCGGAAATGGGCCGATTTTGGCGGTTAGGCGCGAGCTTTTCAGGCCACTCAGCAATGATGTCGCAAACGACTTCGAGACTCCGATGCAGATCGGGAACAGTGGTTGGCGCGTAATCTTTCAGGACAAAGCGCTTTCATTTGAAAACTCTGCGACGAAAGCGCAGGAGGAATATCGTCGTAAGACACGAATTGTTGTTCGCGGCTTGACAGGTTTCTCCCGAAATTTTAGCGATCTGCGAGGTGCGCGTTTCTTTGTCTTTGTTTCACACAAGGTTATTAGATGGTTTGGCGCATTTCTTCAATTTGCTATTTTGGTCCTAAGTTTACTGATCCTCGACGAACATCCATGGTTCGCGAGCGTCGCATTGGGTGCGCAGTTTATATTTTACCTGCTAGCGGCTGCTGGCGCGGTAAACTTGTTTGGCGTACGCAAGTCTAAATATGTCGCCATTCCGTTTTATTTTTGCATGGTCAATTTAGCTGCGGCCGTTGCAATTTGTAGGTTCACGCTCGGGGTGCGTGTTTCTGTGTGGGAAAAGGCAGCCAGTGTTCGTCAATAATCGGCGGGAGAAGATATGGCTAGGGTTAGGGGTTGCAGATTTGCAATTGCTCTCTGCGTGTTGCAAGGCATCGCCGCGACTTCCTTGGCCGCGCCTGCTTCGCAGACGAAGATATTTATCGACGACGTTTGGGCCGGCACTCGAGTCGGTTTCGATGCGGTCCGAGTCGGCGATAAAGTGTATATCGGATATTATGACTCATCTCGCCATCTCGCGGTCGCCGAAGCGGATCTGCACACTTTTGCGGTTAGAAAAATACGTCTCGAAAGTCAGTTTTCTGGGTGGGACTCGCACAACTATATTGTTCTTTCGTTTGACAACTTCGGCTTTCTGCATGTGTCTGGAAACGAACATGCATCATCTCTTGTCTATGCGAGAATGACCGTGCCGAACGAACTTTCATCATTGACCTTGCTGAATCGAATGACCGGGGAGTTGGAGGAGCACGTCACGTACCCCGAATTTTTTCGAGGAAATGACGGAAGGTTGATTTTTGTCTACAGGGACGGCGGAAGTGGGAACGGGAATTATATTGTTAAGACTTTTAATGGAAGGTCTTGGGAAAATCTGATTGGTACACCCTTATTCGGGAGTTCTGGCACAAACGGGAGCGTGAGCGCTTACCCGACTAACTTTAGGAAAAACATAGACGGCAATTTTTGTGTTGCGTGGGTTTGGCGTCGAACACCTGACGTTAGTACGAATTCGGACATTTCATACGCCTGCAGCGCAGATTTGAAGATATGGTTGCGCTACGACGGAGTCAAATTGGACCTTCCAATAGAACAGGGAAGCGGAGCGGGGGTCGTCTCTGTACCGGAGAATTCCGGGTTATTCAATGATATAAAACTCGGTGAAAGTGGAAAGGGGGAACCGGTTATTTCGTTCTTGAAGTACGATGAGAAGGGATCAACTCAGTTATTTCATGCAGCACTTATAAATGGGGCATGGGTCGTAAAAGCCGTTACGAAATGGAGCTATCGATGGTCATTCGGAGGAAAAAAATCTATTCAAAGCGAGATATCATTCTCCGGATTGAATAGACAGCATGGACAATATGTTGAGCGCGTATTTAACAGTAAGTATGGCACTAAACTATATCTCTTCGAGAACGATGGATCGACTGTCAGTTCCATTAACGATGTTAAACCGTCCCATCCCGAGAACTTGGATATTGACTACAAGAGACCACTGAATCGGATTGTATCAACGGTGCGCGGAGCCGGTGATTCGACCAGGTTCTGGCTCAACTGGGGCGCGTATTCACCGGACAACCGGGATGCGCCACGTCGCTGCTTTTCACAGGGCAAGCCAGATCAATGCGAATTGTCCTCAAAGCTATTTCTAATTGGCGGACCGGTTCACTAAGTGCGTGATGAAGTGACCGGTCGAGGAGTGCCCCCCTGAGCGTTGCGTCGTCAGCGAGGTCTTGACCCACCGGCCGGGCCGCAAATTGCTGGTCAGGACGAGACTGCCGATTCGTAGCGTTTGACGAACACTTGGGAAGAGCAGGTTCGCCTGCTCCGGTCCGTGGATCTCGATAAGCGCGTCCTCATTACCGTGTAGCTTTCGTCGTTGAGTTTGGCTACTTTGGTGCCCACCAAATGAATGGTGGACGCAACAGTGGATAGCTCTCTTCAAACCAAACGGTCCAAGCGACCCAATTTTTCTGTCGAGTTCAAGCGGCAGATCGTCGAGGCGACGCTCAAGCCGGGCGCTTCAGCCGCGCTCATCGCTCGCGAGCACGACATCAACGCCAATCTGCTGTTCAAATGGCGTCGTCATTACCTTGCCGGCGATTTCGGCATGCCCGACGTCCCGTTGCCAGAGGTGACCGCACTCAACTGGCTACCAGTGACAGTAGCTGAGCCTTCACCGGAAGTGCCGGCATGCGCATCGCCGGACAGCACCAGGATGTACGAGGTTGAGTGTGGCGACGTCCGGCTACGCCTGAGCGCGGACACACCGATCGCAACCCTGATCAGGATTGTGCGGGGTCTTGCCCGATGAGCCTGCTGATGTTGTCGTCCGCCGTTGGCCTGCCGCCCGGATCCCGAGTGTGGCTGGCCGCGGGAGTCACCGACATGCGGGCCGGATTCAACAGTCTCGCGGCCAAGGTGCAGACCGTGCTTGAACGCGATCCGTTCTGCGGGCACGTCTTCGTGTTCCGTGGCAAACGCGGGAGTCTCGTGACATAGTGCATCCTTTGGTTAGAAGCCTGGCAGCTTGAGTGACTTATCTGCTTCCTGTCGGGCTTTGAAGTGAGGCGGTCGCCTGTCCTTTATAGCCTGTACACCTGCCCTGACGGCGTCGGAATCGAGCGCAGCAACAGGAACCTGCCAAGGCGCGGAGGGCATGAGTTGAGTCGCAGGCAGTATTCCCTCCCGTATCAGGCGGTGAATCGAGCTCCCGTAGATTCCCAGTCGTCGTGAGGCCTCTTCCACGCTGATCGTCTCCGCATGCGACGCGGTTGGATCGAAAGGCGCAATGCCCAGCCGTTCACGCATTTCGGTAACACGAACCGTGGTCCAGGTCCTGCTGTCTGGCGATTTGCATCGCATCCGGTTCATGGTCACCGCAAGCTCCCTGTCCGGCCACTGTCCACCGAGCTTGCGCATGACCTCAACAGCACTGAAGTGTTGGCTGGATGGATATCGACCAACATTTACCCGCGCAACTCGCAGTTCTGTGTGCCGACCACCCGTCCAATGAACCGTGGCGACCGCTTCATTCGTGATGTCATCCAGATCAATCACGACTTCCTGAATGAGAATGCGGGTCAGCCGCTGCTTTGTTCGCATATCGGTGCCCGGCGCATTCCACGCCGCCGGGAGATCGCGCGCGAGCGTCATCAACTGCGTCTGGTCGATCGCGGGCCGGCTTGCAACCTCGCGGTCCAGAAGCGCTGCGCGCTCTTCGAGATGAGCGACACGTTCAAGGGCCGTATTCCAACGCCCTTCAAGCTCGCGTGCAACCAATCGTTTCGTCGGATCGACAACCTCATACCGGCGTGCGGCAAGAGAGGCATCGTAGCGCGCTTCCTCGAGTTCGCAGGCTAACGCGTAGACAGCGTCAAGCAGCACGGCCGGCCAGCGACAACTATTTTGGCCGGTCAACGGGTGTAGTTGTCGATGGCTAATTCATAGTTGTCGCGCCTCCATCGTAATTGTCGTCGGGTAATTGTCGCCGGCGCGCGCTCTGTTTGTCGCTGGCCTTACGACGGCGATAGCTTTCCACATTCAGTTCGAAGATCGTCGAGTGATGCACGAGCCGGTCGATGGCGGCGACCGTCATGCCGGGGTCAGGGAACACGTCATTCCAGCCCGAGAACGGTTGATTGGCCGTTATCAGAAGACTTTTACGCTCGTACCTCTCGGCAATCAGTTCGAACAGCACGCTGGTCTCGGCCTGGTCCTTGCGCGCGTATGACAGGTCATCAAGGACGATGAGATCGAAGCGGTCGAGCTTGGCCAGCGCAGAAGGCAACTGCAGGCTCTGGCGTGCCGCCTGCAGCTTCTGGACGAGTTCGCTGGTGCGCGTGAACAGCACGCGGTATCCGACGTCGATCAGGGCGTGCCCGATGGCCGAACCTAGATGGCTTTTCCCGACCCCAGGCGAACCTGCAACACACTGCCCATCATCATTGCGACGATGTCGTTGTCCGCTATCCGTTTCACCCGCGCTTCGGCGAGCGCGTTAATGTCATTGGAATGAATCGCTATCGAGGCGAGTCGTACCTGATCATCATGCAACCCGATGGCACTCGCGCTCATCTTCCGCCGTGGATGACCGGCGAAGCAGCAACTCGCATGTCTATCGTTGTGCAGCCGGAATTACCGCACGGGGCGTTGATCGAACTTCAACGCCTGGTCAGCGCCGCTTTATCTTCTTCAGTGTTGTCAACGCACAGGGGATACGGTGATGCGCAAACAGGTGATGGTGCAGCACGATCTGTTCGAGGGGAGCAGCGAGGAAGGACCTCTGCCCGCAGAGGTGTTAGCGGACGTAGTGGCGCAGTTGACACTGTTGATGCAGTCGGTGATCGATGCAATCGAGATGGAGGTGCGCGATGAACAAGATCCGCGCTGAGCATCTCTCGCGCCTCGCCTATGTCTACGTTCGTCAGTCGACGCTGGACCAGGTGCAGCATAATCGTGAGAGCCAGTTACGTCAGTATGGACTCGCCGATCGTGCCCGCGTGCTCGGCTGGCCTGAGGTGACGGTCATCGATGACGACCTGGGCCGCTCGGGCTCGGGTATCCATCGGCCCGGCTTCGAGCGCTTGCTGGCCGCCCTTTGTAGCGGCGCGGTGGGCGCAGTATTCTGTATCGAAGCGTCCCGGCTCGCGCGCAACGGGCGTGACTGGCACACGTTGCTCGAATTCTGTCGGCTCGTCGGAACGATCCTGGTGGATGAAGATGGTGTATATGATCCGCGCGAGCCTAACGACCGCCTGCTGCTGGGCATGAAGGGCACGTTATCCGAGATGGAACTCTCGACGTTTCGTCAACGCTCCCAAGCCGCGCTGGATCAGAAGGCCAAGCGCGGGGAGTTGTTCATGACCGCACCGATTGGCTACATGCGTGTTCCGAACAACCGCATCGAGAAGGATCCGGATCTACGTATTCGTGAAGCGCTCGATCTGGTGTTTCGGAAGTTTCGCGAGTTTGGTAGTGTGAGGCAGGTTTTAATCTGGTTTCGACAGGAGCGCATTGAGCTACCGGCGGCAAGCTATGGCCCGGAGGGCCGTTATATTGTCTGGAAACTACCGGTCTATAACACCCTGTGGCATGTCCTGACGAATCCCACCTACGGCGGGGCATACGCATTCGGCAAGACCAAGACGATTGTGCGCATTGAGAGCGGTCGCAAGCGGCTGTACAGCGGCACCCACGTCAATCGCGAAGAATGGCAGGTCTTGATCGTCGAACACCACGCGGGATACATTAGCTGGGACGAGTACGAGAGCAATCGCAAATTGATCACCGACAACGCCAACATGAAGGGCAACATGGTTCGGGGTGCGGTCAAACGCGGCGGTTTGCTGTTGGCCGGTCTCATCCGCTGCGGCCATTGCGGTCGCAAACTGCACGTCGCGTATTCAGGCACCAAGGGCGACATCGGCCGCTATAGCTGTCAGGGCAGCATGATCAATCATGGCGGCCCACGCTGCATCTCGTTCGGTGCGGTGCGCGTAGACCAACGCGTCGCTGAGGAAGTTCTACACCGACTTGAACCATTGGGCATTCGCGCATCGCTGGACGCCATTGAGCGCAAGCGCCTGAGTGAGGATGAGCGAGTCCGGCACAAGGAACTGGCGCTCGAACAGGCACGTTATGAAGCTGCTCGGGCGCGTCGGCAGTACGATGCGATCGATCCCGATAACCGGCTGGTAGCCTCCGAGCTTGAGCGTCGGTGGAACGACGCGTTGGCAACACAAGCGCAGCGGCAGTGCGAACTGGATGCGCTGCGCGAGCAGCCTGCAGACTCACTCAGCGCCACCGCGCGCGACGAGCTCATGAGATTAGGAACTGACCTGCCCAGGTTGTGGAATCACCCTGCCAGTGCCATCGAGATCAAGAAACGTATCTTGCGCACCGTGCTCAAAGAGATTGTCGTCACCAAGCAGGACCACACCATCCGGGCGCTCCTACACTGGCAAGGGGGCGATCACACCGAGCTCGAATTTGAAACGAACCGGACCGGTCAACATCGCTGGGCCACTGACGTCGAAACGATCGACATCGTTCGAGCCTTGGCGAGAACGCTTGCAGACCAAGGCATCGCTGCTGTCGTTAATCGTTTAGGCAAACGCACGGCGAAAGGGCTTTCATGGACAGCGGCGCGAATTTGTATCTTGCGCAAAGACCATGCGATAGCCGCTTATCGCGAGGGAGAGCGGCAAGAGCGCAATGAGCTGAATGTGACGGAAGTCGCGGCGCTATTAGGCATCAGTACACCGACCGTCTTCCGGCTGATCCGCATCAAGCGATTGCCTGCCACGCAGGCGTGTCTTGGCGCACCGTGGATTTTACGGCGCGTCGATGTCGAAACGTTTATCACAGCAAGAAGTGCCATCGAGGGTCCGCAATCAGCTGACCCGAATCAACTATCCATTGATCTTCAATAACATAGGGAGGTGAGCATTATGTCTCGTGTCCGGGTGGCCCGAACAGAAGGACCGTGGCGCCTTTCTCCAGCCATGACTCGCCAGTGGCCAGCGCCGTGACATGGGCCTTCGACACCATTGGCACGGCGCTGAAGTCGAAGGTGGCGAGCGTCTTGGTCGGGTCCATCTGCGACTCGGTGCGGTGCCGCTCGATGCGTCGTTTGGCGCGCTCAGCCAGCTCGTGCTCAAGCAGTGCGCCAAGCAGTCGCGTGGCCTGCCAGCCTTCCTTATCCGAGCGCTCGGCGAACTCGGGCCACAACCTGCCGATCGTTGGCAAGCGCAGCTCGTTGAGCATCAGGGCCAGGCGGCCACCATCATGTGCGGCGCGTTCATGCTGCCATCTCCTCGAGCAGTTCGTCATAGACGGCAACGGGCGGCATCTGAACCTCCACCTCAGGACACGAGGCCTCACGGGGTGCGTACTGCTCACGCAGCGCCTTGAGATCGGGCAGCTTGCCGGCTTCCAGCAATACGTCAAGCTGTCCGGCCAGTACGGCCTCCACGCCATGCAGGCCGGCGAGTTCAAGCAGGCCAACCATCGTCTTGCATGCTTCGCGTTGCGACAGGCGGGCGTCGAGTTGTTCCCAGGTCCGGCGGTAGGCCTCGCGCGGGAACAGCGCGTCACGAAACGCGAGCCCCTTGAATGCCTGCGGTTTGCGCTTCAGGGAGCCAATGAAGTGGCGGTAATCAAGCGCGTGACGGTTGTCGTGGGCACGGGAGCCCCGTGCGGTGCTGTGCACCAGCACGCCAGACAGGTAGCAGTCGAGCCGGTCGCCGTAGACGCGCACCTTTAGCCGGTGACCAATCAGGCGCGACGGCGCACTGTACAGGATGCCGCGCACCGTGAACGTGCTGCAGCGGGTCACAGGAGCCTCCTCCTCGACGAAGTCGGTGGTACGGTACTCCGGCAGATCCTGAAGCTGCTGGCGCTCGATACGGAACGCGGCCGCGTTGCGCCGGTTTCGACGCATCACCTGCTCGCGGATGAATTCATCGTAGCGGCACGATCAGCGAAGTCGCGATGGCCACGAAGCATCAAGGCCTGATCGACCGCATCCTTCAGATACCGGTGCGAGGATTCGACACTCCCGTTCTCATGACCCAGACCGCGATTGTTGCGCGTGCCCTGCATGTCGTAGTGATCGAGCAGCGCCTTGTAACGGGTCCGTGAGTCCTCCTTCTCGCTCAGGTTTTTGAAGGCGGCCGACAGGCTGTCCGTGCGATGCTCGCGCGGGCAACCTCCCGCCTGCCACAGGGCGTTCTGCAATCCGGTTGCGAGGGCCTCGAAACTCTCACCGCCCCTCGACCACGCCAGGCGTACTCCCAGCGTGAGAACGCCAGCACGAAGTGATACAGCCGGTGCTCGAACGGTGCGCCGCCAATCGTCACGCACAGCTTGCTCATATCGGTGAAGTCCGACAGCCCGCGCACGCCGGGCTGATGCTCCTGGGGGAAGAAGATCTCCTGACTGGGGCCTTCAAGTGCCCGCCATTGATGAATGCGCCGCTCCAGCGTGCGGCGCATGCCGTCGGGATAGCGCTCCGGGTGATCCTCCTGCAGCTTGCGCAGGATCGTGATGCCCATCAGATGGGGGGCGTTACGCAGTAGCGGCATGATCTCGCTGTCCCAAACATCGGCGAACGGGTCGGGACGGGTGCGCCAGGACCGCCGCGGCTTCTGGGATGGCAGAGTCGCGTCACGCTCAATGCGGCGTGCGCTACGCACGCTTATTCCAGCCTTGGCGGCCGCGACTTCCTGCGGATGGTGTTTGCGCTTGTTCATGTAAAGGCGAAACCTGTTGGTCGGTATGCGGGTTCCAGACATGAGCTGATCGCTTCTTCTTTAGGATCGATCAGCCATCCTATTGCCCGCCGACGCGGCGCCGCCGGTGGTTCGTCGTCTCCGGCGGCTACGCCGCCTGCGACTCCTCACCACCGGCCAAAACAAGTCGTCAACGACCGGCCACGATAATTGTCGCCGCCCAAACGCGCGACGCACATCATCGCCTGCGCGGCGATGTTTGCTGTGCAGCGCGAACGGCCGCTTCCACTGCATGCTCCGAAACCGCTTCGAGAATTGCGGCCGCCACGCTTTTGTCGATACGTATTCCACCGATTCCGATACAGCGAAATGCTCCGACGTGTGCTTCGTCGCCGCGGCATAATAGCGATGCGCGTGACCGGCTCTCGTGCCGTAGTTGACTCGCATCATTCGACCGCATCGGCCACATCGAGCCAGGCCAGTCCAGCAAGGCCCGCCCGCCACGAGCAGATCGGCGGGAGGCTCGCTTCTTCATGTGTGTGTTCTCGGCAATCATCCTTTGATTGCTCCTCGAACTGATCCCACGTGATATACCCAGGGTGATGGTCCCGCAGCAGGACGCTCCAGTCTCTCATCGGTTTGGAGTGGCCTTCAGTCTTGCGAGCCCGTCCGTCGATGACAGCAGTGCGGTGGGTCGTCCTTCCAACACATACGCCGCCAGCATAAACGGATGCTCCAGTATCTGGACAAACCGTGTGATATGCAGGCCGGCTCCATTCGATCCGGATGCCGGCGGGGCCGTGCCGCGTTACGGGCAGCTTGACATCCGATTGTTATGGCCCATAGCAGCACCCTGACGGGCAACTGGCCGAGTTCGCGAAACTTACGGAATAGCACCCGGATCGCCTCGGCAACCCGCTCGTCCGCATCCATCTCGATCTGTCCAAGCTCGTTCCAGCAGTAGCCGGGAGGTAGCGCGAAGCGCAAACTCCCACGCCGGGCCTCGAATCACGGGCGGCAATGCCGCGCTGTCGCAGCAGACTGAGTTCGTACTCCGACATCGTTCCTTTGAGTCCAAGCAGGAGTCGATCGTTGACCAGCCTGGGGTCATAAATACCGTCGTGATCAACCACGACCGTGCCGACCAGTGCGCAAAGATCAATGAGATGGTGCCAATCGCGGCCGTTGCGCGCAAGTCGTGAAGCCTCGAGACAGAACACGGCGCCGACGGATCCTGCGCACACTGACGCGACCAGCTTCTGGAATCCAGGCCGCTCGACACTGCCGGACCCCGAACGTCCAAGATCATCGTCGATGGTTGTTACTGAAGCAAAGCCCATGGCTCGCGCAGATTCGGCGAGCGCGTACTGACGATTCTGGCTCTCCGTGTGCTCCACCACCTGGCTCATGGTTGACTGCCGGACATAAACGACTGCACCGCGGCAGAGATGCTCAGCGGAAATCTTCTGGCTCATCACGATCTCCTGGGTCGTTTGTGTTCACCGGTCTGCCCAGCGCTTCCAGCAGAAGTGCTGCGAGCGCTTCGATCACTTCCTCCCGTCGATTCCCCACGATGGCTGCGTTGAAGGTTGGATCTCGATACAGTTCCAGCGGAAGCTGTACGCCGGGTTCTCTTTGCAGTCGTCTCATCGGAATGGCCCTCCGTTGACAGAGGTTTCGATGATCCTCCTTCGACGGAGTGGCGCTTTCGCTCAGACAGGATGCGACACAGGAAGGCCAGCGCTTCGGCGCTCACTCGCGGTTCGCCGAGCGACATTGCCGAGCATATCGACGCATCGAGCATCCAGGCCGGCAACTCGCGGGAGATCTGTTGCGGCACGTCGAGGTGAACCATCTGATTTCCGCGGCGCCCAGTACGACGGACCAGCCTGTATTCCTGGCCGTAGGCGGGATGCCAGCGGTATGCGATCGTAACGATTTGCGATCGGTATGTTGAATGTCGTGCGGCTTGGCGACCTGCTCAAGGTGCTGTGGTGGAGCGGCGATGGCATGTGCCTGCTGATGAAGCGACTCGAGAAGGGTCGCTTCGTATGGCCTCAAGCCGACAGTGGCGTTATTTGCCTGAGCCCGGCACAACTATCGATGCTGCTCGAAGGCATCGACTGGCGGCACCCGACGAGAACAGCACGACCGACCTCGGCGTTGTAAACGTCGTTGCCTGCGCGTAAACTGCGTGCATGACGCGCGCGAACCTACTTCCGACGATGTCGAAACGCTGAAGGCCATGCTGCTCAGCCAGGAAGCGGCACTGCGCGAGCGCGACGCACAAGTGCTCAAACTGCAAGAAACGGTCGACTCGCAACAAGCCGCGTTGGCTTCGCGCGCAGCGGAAGTCGAACACCTCAAGCTGCTCATTGCCAAGCTGCGCCGTATGCAGTTCGGTCGCAAGTCGGAGAAGCTGGACCGTCAGATCGAGCAACTCGAACTGCGGCTCGAGAGCTTGAGACCGACGAAGGCACGGCG